>NZ_AJZR01000025.1:0-11304 GCF_000271925.1 Capnocytophaga sp. oral taxon 412 str. F0487
TGCATCGCTGTATTATACTATGAGTCAACTCTTTATATACCCTTTCTATACCAATCGTCCAAGATTCGTATAAGCTTCCTATAAGCTCTCTATAAGCTAACCCCACCCATTTTACAGCTCCTCTTTTACCTTTTACCCACGTTCTCCCTTCCGAACTTCTCCGATATCTTTCTATCCCCTCAGCTCTCTTCAATAAAGCCATCAATCTCGTCTTACCTCCGTCCGACAAGTCCGAATCACCCGATAACTCCATTACTGCCTGTATAACTCACACCTCCCATTTACTAATTTTCAAATTTGCTAATCTGCTAATTTTTTTCCCGCCTGCCGTGCTACGGTTGCCTGCCGTGCTACGGTTGCCGTGTTACGACCTCGCACCTCCGAGCCTTCCAGAAATCTTTCAAATAAAAAACTGCCCACATTACTGCAGGCAGTTTCTATATCACATCTTATTTGTTAATTTCCTCATTTTCTCATTTTCTCATTTTCTCATTCTCTCATTTCCTAATTATCTCTACCCATCTACCATTGGTACGGGTGTTGTAGCGGTTGCTGTACATTGCCTCAGCATAAGTACCAGGCAGATAATAGCGTCCCGCATACGAAGCATTCAGCTTGAGCTTGATATACTTCGTTTGTTTGGCTTTCAGCGACAAGTAGAAATTCGCACGGTCGTCACGGAAATCAGTGTAGTCTATATAGCCGTTGTCATCACCTTCATCATAGTCAGTAAAGCGGGTGTTTACAATCTCCCAGCCCGAAGGGATAATTTGGGTGAGTGCTACATTGTCTACTCTCTCCCCTGTGAGGTTTGTAATCTCAATAGTAGCTACAAACTGAGTGCTTTGACGCAAATTGGTCACATCAAGTGTGTGTCCGTTGTTATCGCAGTAAGTCGTGTTGAGCGAAAGTCCGTTTTGCATAGCGAGCTCTTTGCCTACAGGTAATATACCGCTGGTAATGAGGCGTACATAAAGGGTTTGGTTGCCGTTGTTCTTCACTTGTAAAGTCTCATTGCCTTTGGCTGTAAGCGTCTTCTGTAGTATTGGCTCGGTAGATTTTAAGTTTTCGGTTTTACCACCCAAAGTATAACTAGCTGCTATATTTCTACCGCTCTTGTTCTTTTGTACGTATTTTGCCATTGCATAAAGCGAATAGGCTGTAGTTTGCGTGCTGAGCCAATCGTTAGTCGAAAGCTTTTCGGCAATCTCCAATGCCCAACGTCCTGCATCTTCTTTCCTACCGATAAGCAAAGCGGTTTCCATTGCCATTGCTTTATTGCGCAACACCGAGCCGTAATAGCTATCGGCATCATCGTCTATAGCGGTAGTTAGGAAGAGTTTTTCAGCGGTTTGCTTTTGTCCGGCAAGAGCGTAGGCAGCTGCCAAAGTGCGTTTAGCGTTAGGAGTGAGCTCACTAAGTTCACGCAAGCGGTTCATAGCGCCTATGTTAGGACTTCCGGCAAGAGCCAAGGTATAGAGGCGATAGGCTTGGGCAAAATCGTTTTGGTATTTACCCTCGTAACGCCATTGGCGCGCCTCATTGTTCTGATAGTCGAGCCAACGCTGTTTGCTACCTGAGGGCAATACATAACCTTTCTTCTCAGCTTCTACAAAAAACTGACCTATATACGAGGTTACCCAATCATCGGCATATTTACCTCCTTTCCAGTAGGTAAAGCCTCCATTAGAGAGTTGGTTTTCATACAATTTGCTAATGGTAGCACTTACATTGCGGTTCACCTCATCGGCTTTTTCTTTAGAAAGGGTTACAAAGTCAGCTAAGAAAAGTTGAGGAAACGCCCCTGAGGTGAGTTGCTCGCTACAACCGTGCGGATAAGCGATAAGATAACCCAAACGCTGAGTGAGGTTCACACCTGGGAAGCTCGATACTTCTAATACAGTCTTAGCTTTTTCACCAAAGGGATTGATATTGAGAGAATGCGACTGTCCGCCTTGTAGTACGGCGTTTTGTACTACATAAGTTACAGGGTTAGGGTTGTACACATCCATTTCCACCTCATAAGTCGCTTTTTCCTTACCCGAAGTAGCAATGATTTTCACCTTACCGATACCTGTTTGCGAGGTGGTTTCAAGTTCAAAGTATGCCATTTGCTCCCCTGTTTTATCGAAGTGCAACTGTTGGTTGCGTGTACCTACTACTTTAAACAAACCGTTAGTCTCTACTTGTAGCGATACGTTCTTCACTTGTTTTTCCATAGCAAAAACGGTTACCGGCAACACGATTTTCTCATTAGGCACTGCTTTGCGTGGTAAGGAACCCAAAATCGATAACGGACTCACCACAGGTATATCTTTTTTCTCAGCACTACCATAGGCGTTGCCTTTCACATCGCTGGCTACTACCATCACACGAGCAGAGCCCATATAGTTAGGAATTTTCACGGTATGGGTATTACCTGCCCCTTTTTTCAGTTCAAAAGGACCTCTAAATATCACAAAAGGTTTGAAACGGTTTGCTTTCTGTGCATCAGCACCGCCTAAATCTTCGTCTCCTCCTATACTGAACGCTTGATTGATAGTACCTCCATAAGCACCTATTACATCATCGTACACGTCCCAAGTCTTTACTCCAAGAGCAGTTTTGCTAAAGAAAGTATTCCAAGGGTTAGGAGTTTTAAAGCGGGTGAGGTTTAGGAGTCCGTCTTCTACGATAGCCAAAGTGTAAGTCATCGGTTTACCCGATTTCTCTCTTACCTTGATACTTACTTTTTGGTTAGGAGTCAATCGGTCGGGCATTTGGATTATAGGATTGAGGACGGTATTCTTGTCTATCACCTTCACCGGTATCACCCCATAGAGGCGTATGGGCGCATCATTGAGTGTTTTGTTGTGTGGTTGCAAGAGGGTAACATAGAAATACACATTAGGCGTCATTTTATTGGTGATAGGTACCTCAAAAGTAGTTTCTTTATTAGCAGTCTCTACCCAGTGAGTTTCGAGTACATCGTTCCCGTTTTCTACCGAGATGAGCGCGCGTCCACCTTTGTCTGACGGGAAACTAATCTTAGCTTTTTCACCTACGCTGTATTCTTTTTTGTTAGTACCCAAAGCGAGCATTACCGCTTCACTACCTTCACTGCCACGCGATTTGCCAGTCCAGTCACCCCAGTCAAAATAAGCAGTCGTGCCACACTTATGACCGCTTTGGTCATCGGTAAGCATAATAAAATAGCGACCCCAGTCGGCATCCGGAATATTGAGTGTAAAACGTGCTTTACCACTGCTGTCGGTAGTGATGTTTTTAGTGGTGTAAATAGCATTGCTACTACTACTATTATAGGTAGAGATATTCTGGTTCGAAGCGTCCCACCACCAGTTCCAGCCTACTTTATACACGGTTACTGATACGTCTTTATGACTAAGTGGTTTGCCGTCTTCGCTGAGTACTACTGCATCGAAAGTGTGGTTTTGTTGGGTGTTGTAATAATCGTATTTGTTGGTTTCGGGCAAACGTAAACCTACGTACTCACTATAAGGTGAGAAAGAAGCGGTACTCACATCGGTACTGAAATCGCCACCACTTTCGTTGGCTTGGGAGAGGAAGTTCACTTTTAGCATACCAGGAGCATCTAAGTCGTTCGTTCTGAAGTAGAAATTCGCATTCCCGTTGCTATCGGTACGCCCTTCAAATACATTCATCTCTTCGCTCTCAAACTGATAAGCACGATTGTTGAACACGTATTTTTCATAACCTTTGAAGGCAGTTTCTAAGGGGTAGAACTTCGCTTTCACGCTCACACCTGTATTACCTGCTGGAGTGCCGTGTAACCACAACACTTGCAAGCGCACATTGTCGCCCTTTTGACTGATAAGTTTACCGTTGAGGTTGTTCTCTATCTTCAAGCGGTTAGGCTTAATGGTTTCAATTTTGATGCGTTTGCTGAATTTCGTAGCCCCTGCCGAGATACTCACATTCCAATTGCCCGTAGGCGCATCGGAGTTGGTTTTCAGTCCAAATACATACTGGTTAGTAGGATTGCTACTCTGCATACGCTCGGCTATCACCTTGCCGTAAGGGTCAGTAAAGCGCAGTTTGATAGGCAGTTTTTCAGGGGTCTTTTGGGCAAAGTCATTCAAGATAAAGCCCACATAAATGCTATCACCGGGTCGCCATACCCCACGTTCGGTATAGATAAAGCCGTTGAGCCCTTTCTGTAAGCGCATACCATCTACATCGTATTTGCTTACCGACTGTGGTGCGCCGTCGTCTAACTTCACATAAGTAGTGAATTTGTCTTTTTTCACTTTGGCAAAGTAAGCACGGCTACTGAGATTTAACCGTAGTATTCCCTTACTATCGGTTTTGCCTTCTTGTATTTTCTGTTGTTGGTAGCTGAATACCTCTACTATTGCTCCATCTACCGGTTTGGTAGTGAGCAAGTCGTTTACTACTATGGTAAAGTTGTTCGTTTGTCCTTTCTTTACAATTACCCCAAGGTCGGAAGCAAGCACATTGGTACCCACCGTTCTGCCGTAGTAATAATTGTCTTTACAAGGACTATCCTCATCTTCTTCCCAATAGAATTCTTCGTCGTAATCATAGTATTGAGAGTAGGTTACATCGTCGTCATTTAATGGTTTTTGTTCAAACGAAAGGTCAAGAGGTTCTTCGTTTTTAGCACCACAAGCGTAGAGTGAATAGTTTTTGGTCATTCCTAATTCTACTCGGTAAATTGCCCCTGGTTCGGGTGTAATCACCGAAGCAAGGTCGAGCGAATAAGTGTTCCACTCGTTCAGCGGATAGAGCGCACTGTCGTTCAGTTTCAGTACTTTGCGTGCAATAGGCTTACCTACACGCTGTATATACGAGCCTCCACCCAAATCGTTATCTTGTAAAAACTGAAAGATATTGTTCTCGAAAATGCGGTATACCGTTACATTCACCGCGCGTAAGTTGATAGTTTGGAAGTTGATTTTCAAATTTTGTGAGCTCGGTAGGATAGTACCGCTCTTAAGGAAGCGAATATCGGGTTTCTGCTGTAAAAATTTGATGTCAAAAGTCGCTTCTTTTTCCAAGCGGTCTCCGTAGATATTCTTGATACCTTTAGAAACGTGTACCTTGTAGTCGCCTTCTTTTTGCTCCTCTCGGAAGACTTTCACCACATTGCCGTTTACGCTGTATTTCAGTGCTGTATTGGTATTGCTGAGGCTTATGAGTCCTGTAAAATCTTGTTCTTTTTCTAAGGGGTCAGAAAAGTTTACACTAAAAGCCTGATTGGCACCATCGGTTTTAGCGTTTAGTGCCTTGAACACCCCCTTTTGCGGAATAGTATAAGAGAAAGGTATGAGGTTTTCTTCAGGTATTTCTTTAACGTCCCATTTTATTTGGAGAGTTTGTTCTTTGTTGAGACGAGGCAAGCTGTCGAAGATAATCACAAACTTGTTATTAGTGCCTTGCGACTGGAACTTCACTCCTACTTTCTTCCCATCAAGAGTTGCTTTTAAAATCTCTTTAGCGGTTTCGTAAGGTATCTGGTCATTAGCCAAGAGTTCAGCACTAAGAAAATAATAATCACGGTTGTACGACTGTAACTCGTTTGACCTTACTCGAAAGGCTTGTTGAAAAGTTTTCACTGTAAAGTTGAAAATCTCCAGTTCCTTTTTTGGTACTGCATAGAGCTTCTTCACGTGAAACGACACGCGGTACTCTGTGTTTTGAGCCAAAGGTTTTTCAGGCACAAACTCTACAAGTGTAGGGTTTACGCACACCACTTTTCCTTTCACCTTAGGCGAAATCTCAAAAAGGTTAAGGTCGCTCACCTTGTCCATTTTGTCTTGCGACAAAGGTTCATTCAGTAGTATTTTTATTCCTGAGTGAGCAGAGATAAGCCCTGAGGTATACCCTGAAATATAATCTTTAAAAGCTAGTGGGTCGCTGTTGAAATTTACATTCTTCTTACAAGCGATAGCGACCAACAACGCTATCAGTACAAAGCTTATTTTTTTCATATTTTGATGACACTAATATTTTAAGGTACAAAGGTAGGAATTAATTATTAAATTAGCAAATGCTTTCTGAAAAAGCGTACCCTCTAAAAATAATACTTGTGTCGCTCACTTTAATTGCTTGTACTGTTACGACTGCCTGTGTGGCTCGCACTTAATTAAAAATCTGCTCTAATATTTTAAAGGTGATGAGGTAGGTAGGCTTTACTCCCGTAGTACCCAAGCCTCCTGAGGCAAGAGTGCTACCAGTTTCCAAAGGATTGTCGGAAGCGTAGTAGGCATAACGCACTTTCACATCTTCACGTATGCTCTTGCGTATTTTTGAAGCCGACTGTATGGCTTTTTGGTAATGTACACCTTCCATCTCCAAGCCTACTGCATTCCACGTAGAGTGTAGGAAGAATTTTAATATATCTTTGTTTTGTAGTGAAGTTCCTAGCACAGTAATCATAGAGCCCTCAAACACTTTTAGCCCATTACCTTCAAAGTCGGCTTTGGTAAATTCGTTGTGGAAAGGATAGTTATCTGCCGTACCTTCGAAGATGTGTGCAGTAGGAATCATCAGGTCTCCTTTCTCGCCTTCCAAGATGCCTGCCTTACCCATAATTGAGATAGAAAGCACGTCTAAGAAATAGGTTTTGCCTCCTTTGTGATAAGGTTTTAGGAGTTCATCTATGGTCTCAAAGGCTTGTTCACCAAAAGCGTAGTCCATTACTAATATCACAGGTTTTTCACCCTTTTCAAGATGATGTACTTCGTATGGTGTATCTGTAAAGTCTATTTTGGCAGTGTCAAACAGTTGCACATCGATGTTTGTGCCAGAAGTATCGTCTACCGAAATCATTCCGTGTTTATGAGCGTATTCCTTCACTTTTTTGCGTAAAGGTTCACTTTCGGGCAGACTTAGGAGCTCGAAGAGTTCTATACGTGAGCTTACTTCCACTTCTTTGGCAAGTGCTTTTTCAGCAAACAAGCTGTTCATCACGCTGTGCATATTGGCACTGATGATGTGTAACGGGCGTTCTAAGAGTCCATTTTTTAGTAATATATGTTTGATGTGTTCCGCCCATATCTCTCCGTGCAGGTGATGCCCGATACGCTCGCGCAATACAGTGCTAAAGGTGATAGTGCGTTTATCGTCATTCACGCGCTCGTTCAGAGCGAGCTTACCTAACCAGTAAATAATGTGGATAAAACGGTCGGGTAGGGTAGGAGTAGCTAAGGCCTTGTAAGCTCCCAGCACCTCTTCAAAAGTGCGCCCTAAAAGGTTGCCTATGTGTATAAAGGTAGCCTCACGCTCGGCGAGGGTGAGTTTATTCTTTTGTATATTGGCTTCTAATTTTGCCCAATCGTGCGAAATTTTATTGTCGTCTAACAGAATGCGGTCGGCGATTTTGTGTGACTCTATAAATAGGAAAGTAAGGTGCGTAAGCACGTCGTAAATATCCGAACGACCACGAGTGATTTCAATATTCATCTGCTCAGGGTCTATACGGTAACAATTGCGACGACGTTTTGGTGGGATAATAGGCTTGAAGTGCGATTGGCGGTATCCCTCATCAGCAATTAGGTTGATGTATTTACACTGCTCAATCCCTTCAGGCAGACGGTCAAGTACGTAAATAAGCCCGCTCAGTTCCGATTTGCTCTCAGCAATACTACCATAGATTTCTGGGCGCAATACCAGTAGTGATTCGCGTAGTGCCTCGCCCGAGATACCCATAGGTTTATAGAAACCCCTTGAAAAGAGGTGTCTCATCGTTACATACATACGCTCTATAGCGTTCGTGGATTCCTGTGCTCTACTTTTCATATAATTCTTCTACTTTCTCATAAACCAAATCCGGCTCCCAACCGCGGTACAGTAGGTAATTAGCCAGTTTAGCTTTAGCTTTATAAAGGTTCTTTTCTCTGATGGTAGCTCGTTTTTTCTCAGCCACTATCTCGAAAGTATCTATGTATTCTTCTTCGTCAATTTCTTCTAAGCCCACTTCAATATTGTAATCCGAAAGCCCTCTGGTCTTCAGTTCCCGTTCTATGCGCACGCGTCCCCATTTTTTGATGCGAAACTTCCCACGGGCAAAGCTTTTAGCAAAGCGCTCTTCGTTTAGGAAGCCGTTCTGTATCAGGTGTACCACTATATCATCAATAGCCAAAGGTATCATACCCATCGCACGCAGCTTCGTTACTACCTCCCGGTGGCAACGTTCCTGGTAGGCACAATAGGCTTCCAGTCGCTCTTTTGCCTCTTGTATGGTATAGGTCTTTGCAGTAGCTTCCATTATATTTTGTAATTGGGCAAAGATACAAGAAAAGCTACCAATACGGTAGCTTTCTTTTAATAATAACTTCTTTACAATCTTTTACTAACTTAATTGTGTGGGAATTAGATCTGTGATTAGAATATAGCTGCTAAATCTTTTTTGTACTTAGCGAGTAAAGCTCTTGTTATACCATAGTTTGCTTTAGTCGAGTCTACTACTAAATAAACGAAATAACTACCATTCGCTGACACATCAATAATGTGATTTTGGTCAGTAAGAACAATAACAATCTCATCTATTTTTTCCTTAGAAACCAATCCTAATGCTTGAAGCGCATTTTGTTTAGCTTTTATTACCTCTAAGTTATAAGCAGAAGCTAAGTTAGGATCAAAACTAGGATCTACTGATTCTGCGCCGTAAGAAACCCCTGAACGTACTTCAGTTACTGAAACGGCGATAAATCCAGGAATATTGTCTTTTACATCCTGAATAAATTTGTCTAAAACGTTTGTCATCTTTTTGAAATTTTTACTTTGTGGATTAATAAATTACTTAAAAAGTGAGGCATCGAGCGGATTTGAACCGCTGTAAAAGGTTTTGCAGACCTCTGCCTAGCCCCTCGGCCACGATGCCTTTTTATGTTTTGTAGTATCAGCGTGCAAAGTTACTAACTTTTTTTTAATTAGCAAGTTTTTTCTGTTTTATTTTTACACTCACCGAGGCTACGTCGCCATTAATAGGGGGATTGATTTTTGCAATCTCAAGTGTTATCTTCTGAACCTCAGAAAGTTCTTTGAATATCCTGTCTATAATACGACCCGCTACGTGCTCTAATAATTCCGACCGTATAGCCATCTCTTCTTTTACAATCCTGTTCAAGTGTACATAGTCTACCGTGTCAGCAAGCCGGTCGCTTTTAATAGCTTTTTCAAGAGGAACTTTCACCTTCACATCCACGCGGTAATCACTCCCTATAATTCCCTCTTCAGCAAGGCACCCGTGATTAGCGTGAACGCGTATATTCTTTAAGATAATATGTTGCATTCTATATTGTTATACTACTATCGCTGTGCACATTTACAGTTACTTACTCCTTGGAATAGGTCAAGACCTAAGGTTACCACGTGAGTACCTGAGTTGTATCTGATAAGTTCGTTTAAGTGGAGTTGGTAAGAGTATGCAAAGTACACCATTCCGCGTTTGAGCCCCGCCATAGGACCAATGTTTAGTGGTTTGAAGATTTGGTCATTTAACGAGCGATAATTCACCCCTACCCAATAATAATCGTCTAAATCCATCCAGCGGAATTTAAGGTTAAAATCAGTAGTAGAACGCCCGTCGCTTTCGTAGTACTGATAAAGTACTGAAGGCTCTATTTCAAAACGACTGTTCTTGTCTTTTTTATAACGGTATCCTGCGTAAACAAGGTAGTTGCGCAAAGCCTTAGGCTCTTCTTTGTAGAAACGCTCAATATCCTTGTTTAAGATGTTCAAACCCGATAGGTTTACGAACCATCTTTTATAGCGGTAAAGCACCGCTACATCAAAGTTGTGATTCACAGTAAAGCGGTCGTTAGTAACTTGTGGGTCAGGAATATTGTCGAACTTGTCGATATCAATCCTAAAAGTGTTTAAGGCATACGAAATACCAAATGAAATAAAGTGGTTGTCATAACGGTCAAGTGTAAGGTGGTGCGCAAACGTAGCTTTACCCCCCATTTGCTTGGTATTCCCGTTGCGGTCATTATAAAGCATAAGCCCCACGCCACTGCGTTCTCCTAAACGCATATCTCCCGCAAGCGATTGATAATCAGGAGCGCCCTTAACGCCTACCCATTGAGTACCTGCTGAAAGACGTATTCTCACAAAGTCCCCAATACCTGCATAGGTAGGGGCAATAAGAAATTCGCTATCTGCCAAATATTGGTTCATTTGTGGCAAGTTCAGCTCTTGCGAAAGAGCTTTCCCTCCCATTGTGCATAGTGCGAGCATTAACAATACTATTCTTTTCATTGTCGATAAAAATTTACTTAAACTATTTTCTTGCTATAAAATTACTAATTATCTCACAACACCTATATAGTACGTAGCTATAGTGTGCAAAATTTTCAGCAAATATACTCATTATTTTTTTACTGCACTATTTTTTTACAAAAAAAATGTGCATATTTAACACATTTATATTTTTATTAACATTTTTGAAGCTGTTTTTCAGCTTTTTATATTTTTATGTTTTGTGAATAATTAACATATAAAAATAGCCTATTTATACTTTTTTATGAAGATTATAATGCTAAAAACGGCTTTTGATGCGTTTTTTTATATGTGTAAAAAACACCGTATCTTAATGACCCCACCTAAACAATTTTAACGTTTCAAAATGATGAAAATTTTCTATAAACCACAAAACTTCTTCCTCACATCACTCTAAAATCACCCTTCCGGCATTATTCTTCCTCCACTCGTCCCACAAGTCTTAACTATTCTGTCTGCCCGACCTCATTGGAGGTCGCTTTATAGGAGGTTCAACTTTGCCCTCCGCTGGCGCGAGCTTTTAGCTCGTGCTATCACTACTAATTTTCTAATTTTTCAATCCGCCTATTTTCTTTCCGTCACATCCCTATTGCTTACGGTCTAAGACCTCACACTTCCCCATTTACTCCGCTGGCGCGAGCTTTTAGCTCGTGCTTTCACTGCTAATTTGCTAATTTCTAAATTTGCTAATTCCCTAATTATCCCTTCTCCTTTCCGTCGCCACATTCCCCCTCATTGAGGTAGCCAGCGATAGCTGGGTATGTGTCCCGCGAGAACGGAGTATGTGAGAAGGGGGAAGTTTGTCACCTTTTCCAGCTTGTCCCCCTTCGGGGGTTCGGGGGTTTACTGAATAAATGATTCGCCACATTCCCCCTCTGCGAGGGAAGTCCGCGAGAGATTTTCATCACATTTTCTTCGTCATTTGTCTCTCGTCATTCGTCTCTCGTCATTCGTCATTTCATTATTTTTTCCGTCACACTCCCTCCTATTGCCTGTGGCCTAAGGCCTATCACCTCTTCCTCTTTCTTTCGCCTCGAA
>NZ_AJZR01000026.1:0-13651 GCF_000271925.1 Capnocytophaga sp. oral taxon 412 str. F0487
ATTGAACAAATTAATAATGGAAAGTTGTACATAGGTACTTCAGCAGGTTCTGTCATTGCCTCTCCTACTGTTGAATTTGTTAGTGATATGGACGAAACAAAAAAAGCCCCTGAACTCACTGATTATTCAGGATTACATTTGGTAGATTTTTACCTTTTACCTCACTATCTGAATTTCCCTTACAAGGAAGCTTCTCAAAAAGTAGTAAATGACTATTCACAGAGAATAGATTTGCGACCTATTTCCAACAATCAAGTAATTACCGTTTTAGGTGATGAAATAAAAACACTTGAAAACCCAAACGAGCAGCAAAGAAATAGTTTTAATGATGTCTAAGCTCCCAAAACTCTATATCATAGCAGGTTGTAATGGTGCGGGAAAAACCACTGCTTCCTTTACTATTTTACCCGAAGTACTTGGTTGCAAAGAGTTTATCAATGCCGACGAGATCGCTAAGGGGCTATCACCTTTCCAGCCAGAGTGTGTCGCCGTACAAGCAGGTAGAATTATGCTCGCTCGTATGGACGAACTATTGCAAAAAGGAGAAACTTTTGCCTTCGAAACTACTTTGGCTACTAAAAGCTATAAGCAAAAAATAGAATGGGGGCAAGCTAATGGCTATGAGGTTACCTTTTTGTTCTTTTGGTTACGTAATGTAACAATGGCAAAAGAGCGGGTCGCTCAGCGCGTTTCCGAGGGAGGGCATAGCATTCCCTCTCAAACCATTGAAAGAAGGTATTATAACGGTATTGCAAATCTCTTTACTATCTATATTGATATGGTAGATATTTGTTATATATTTGATAATTCAGAGGGAAGAAAGGAACTTATAGCTCAAAAGGAAAGGCATAAAGGTATCATAATTTATAACAACGACAAGTTTAACTTAATGAAAAATAATGATGAAAGATAAAATAACTAAGAAAGAGGGTCTAAAAGATAAACTTTTAAAAGGTTTAGACCTTGCTTATGAGCGAATGATTGTTGAAAAGCGCAAAAAACAACAGAAAATAGTAGTTTGGAAAGAAGGTAAAATCGTAACTATCAACCCATAGTTGAACAGCCTTTTTGCAGTTCCCTTAATAGCTATCTTCACCGAACGATGAGCGAAGGATAAGCGAAGGAAAGTCGGCGAGCTGGCGCAGCCGAGTATGTGACGAACGATGACCGAAGGGAAGTCGTCAATTAAAAAATATTTGTACATTTGCACTCTAAAAGATAAAATACATAATTGTGAACTGGATAACCGTAAAAGAATACGAAGATATTACGTATAAAAAATGCGACGGGGTGGCGCGTATCGCCTTCAACCGTCCTGAGGTGCGCAATGCGTTTCGCCCTAAAACCACCGCTGAACTCCTCGATGCCTTCAAAGATGCTTACGAGGACATCAATATAGGCGCCGTATTGCTCTCTGCCGAAGGCCCTTCTCCTAAAGATGGCGTGTGGAGCTTCTGTAGTGGGGGCGACCAAAAAGCCCGTGGTCACCAAGGCTATGTGGGCGACGATGGCTATCATCGCCTCAATATCCTCGAGGTGCAACGCCTTATCCGTTTTATGCCCAAGGTGGTGATTGCCGTAGTCCCTGGTTGGGCTGTGGGGGGCGGACATTCATTGCACGTAGTCTGCGACCTTACCCTCGCTAGCAAAGAGCACGCTATCTTTAAGCAAACCGATGCCGATGTAACGAGTTTCGATGCCGGTTATGGCTCTGCCTACCTTGCCAAAATGGTGGGACAGAAGAAAGCGCGCGAAATCTTTTTCTTAGGGCGCAACTATTCTGCTCAAGAGGCTTTCGAGATGGGAATGGTAAACGCCGTAGTCCCTCACGATGAGCTCGAAGCTACAGCTTTTGAGTGGGCGCAAGAGATAATGGCCAAATCGCCTACCTCTATAAAGATGCTTAAGTTCGCGATGAACCTCACCGATGACGGTATGGTAGGGCAACAAGTGTTCGCTGGCGAAGCCACTCGCCTTGCTTATATGACCGATGAAGCCAAAGAAGGACGTGATGCCTTCCTCGAAAAACGCAAACCTAACTTCGAAAAGAAATGGATTCCTTAACAATTTGCTAATTCAAATATTATGACTGAAAAATTAACACTACAAGAAGATGCTCAAGGCAATAAAAATCCTATATTGCCAGAGGGAGTGAAAAACTACCTCATCGATATTGATGGCACGGTAGGCGAGGATATCCCCAATGAAGAACCCGAGCGTATGGCTACTGCCGAAGTATTTCCCGATGCTCTAGCACAAGTAAACAAATGGTATGACGAAGGTCACGTGATTTACTTTTTCACCTCACGTACCGAAGCACACCGCGAAGTTACCGAGCAATGGCTCAAAAAGCACGGTTTTAAGTATCACGGCATCATCTTTGGCAAACCTCGAGGAGGCAACTATCATTGGATAGACAATCACATCGTAAAAGCCACCCGCTATAAGGGCAAATTCACCGATTTTGTCCTCAAAGAAGAAACCGTAGAAGTGTTTAACGATTAGTGCGAGCTTGTAGCTCGTGCCTACCCCGTTTGATAACTCTGATAATATCACAAACTTTATTACTATAGTATGATCCCAACAATGGCAGAACTCTCAGCTCGTGGCGAAACCCCCGAGGTACTCTTCTGGGTAGGCTGTGCTGGTAGTTTTGACGACCGCGCCAAGCGCATTATCAAAGCCTTTGCTCACCTCTTGCAAAAAGCAGGGGTGCGCTTTGCCGTACTCGGCACCGAAGAGAGCTGTACCGGCGACCCTGCCAAGCGTGCAGGTAACGAATTTCTCTTCCAATTGCAAGCAATAACGAATATCAAAGTGCTGAACAGCTACCATATTACTAAGATAGTAACCGCTTGCCCACACTGTTTCAACACTCTTAAAAACGAATATCCTGCCTTAGACGGACACTATGAAGTCGTCCATCATACCGAATTGCTCAAAGCTTTGGTGCAGGAAGGCCGACTTACTATTGAGGACGGTGCTTTTAAAGGGAAACGCATCGTCTTTCACGACCCTTGTTATTTGGGCAGAGCCAACAAGGTGTACAATGCCCCGCGTGAACTCTTACAAAAACTCGATGCTGATTTGGTAGAGATGAAGAGTTGTAAGGCACGTGCTCTTTGTTGTGGAGCAGGAGGCGCTCAGATGTTCAAAGAAGCTGAAAAAGGCGATAAGGATATCAATGTTTTGCGCACTGAGCAAGCCCTTGAAGTGCACCCCAATATCATCGCTACCGCTTGTCCGTTTTGCAACACTATGATGACCGATGGTATAAAGACAAAAAACAAAGAAACACAAGTAAAAGTATACGACATCGCAGAATTACTTGACAATAGTGAAAAATGAAGTTCCTTCTGCTCTATGAAATCCTCTACGTCCTACTGATAATCGCTATTTGTTTGCGCATCGTGTGGGACACCCGTTCGGTGAGTAAAGCCTTAGCGTACTTGCTCTTGGTTATCTTTGTGCCTATATTGGGAGCTATCTTTTACTTCTCATTTGGTATCAACTATCGCAAGCATAAAATATACCACAAAAAGCTCACTATCGACCAATCCTTTCGTCAGCGATTAGAACATATCTATCCGCAGATACGTGCCCATCTAAACTCGCTTGATACTGCCATCATCGCCCCTTATGAAAAGAGTTTACGCTTCCTCTCGAACATAGAAGAACGCCTATCTATTATCCCTAACGAAGAGGTGAAGGTGATATGCAATGGCGAAAACCTCTTCCCTGAACTACTCGACGCCCTACGCGCAGCAAAGCACCATATTCATATAGAGTATTACATCTACGAGAATGACCACATAGGCAATGCCATTAAAAATATCCTTATTGAGAAAGTGCGAGCAGGGGTAGAAGTGCGCTTTATTTATGATGATTTCGGAAGTCAGGGCATTCGCAAGAATATAGTAAAAGAACTCTTAGCCAATGGTGTGCCTGCTTTCCCTTTTTACAAAATCAACTTTGTAAAACTCGCTAACCGTATGAACTACCGCAACCACCGCAAGATAGTGGTGGTGGACGGTTATACCGCTTTCGTAGGAGGCATCAACATCAGTGATAAGTACAACAACGATGAACCTAATGCTCTCTATTGGCGGGATACTCACCTAAAAGTACGAGGTTACTCAGCTCACGTATTGCAAGCGGTATTCTTACAAGATTGGAATTTTTGCAGTGAGGAAAACGTAGCTATCGATGCACCTTACTTCCCCATAGTCACACAACCCTACCCTACCGATTATTTTACACAAATCGTCTCTAGCGGTGCAGATTCTGACCTATCTAACATTCTCTTCGCTACCGTACAACTCATCTACGCTGCCAAGCGTGAAATCCTGATTACCACTCCTTATTTTATTCCCGACACTTCGCTACAAGAAGCTCTTATCATTGCGGCACTTAGCGGGGTAGAAGTGAAATTACTTGTACCAAAAGAAGGCGATTCGGTGTTTGTGCATACGGCTAGCGAATCGTTTTTTGAAGAACTACTAAAAGCAGGGGTAGAAATCTACCGATACGAAAAGGGCTTTGTACACGCCAAGACCTTTGTGATAGACGGCGAAGTAGCGTCAGTAGGGACAGCTAACCTCGATGCGCGGAGTTTCGACCTTAATTTTGAAGTGAATGCCTTAGTGTACAACAAAGAAGTTGCAAGTGATTTGCGCAGGATTTTCTACAAGGATTTGGAAGACGCAAGTTTGTTAAGGTTAGAAGCGTGGGAAAAGCGAAGTAAGTTCAAACAGCTTATAGAACGTATCGTGCGGTTATTTTCTCCCTTCTTGTAAAACAAAAAAGGCTTCCTTATAGGAAGCCTTTTGTTGGTCTACTAGGACTCGAACCTAGAATAACAGAACCAAAATCTGCTGTGTTACCATTACACCATAGACCAATCACATTTCATTTTTGCGGTGCAAAGGTACTGCTATTTTTCTAATCTGCAAATTTTTTAATAGTTTTTTTACGAAAAATATATTAAAAACATATAAAATACTTTATAATTAAGCAGTTAATCACAGTTCTCTTCTGATAGTATTCTATTTTTTAACGAGTAAAAGCACTGAATCTTTTCCATTCTTCTTTCGTATTCCTTCATCTGAACTACACTCACTAAAAAGCCTCATTGCTGTGCAATGAGGCTTTTTTTACAATATTTATTATTATTACCTATTAAAATAAAGTGTTAATATCAGAATTACTAATGAAGTAAAGAATCCTATAAGCCATTGTATAAAAATACGATTCATCTTAGCAAAACCGTCTTTCATTTCATC
Source organism: Capnocytophaga sp. oral taxon 412 str. F0487 (assembly GCF_000271925.1). Lineage (NCBI taxonomy): Bacteria > Pseudomonadati > Bacteroidota > Flavobacteriia > Flavobacteriales > Flavobacteriaceae > Capnocytophaga > Capnocytophaga sp. oral taxon 412. The sequence goes on from NZ_AJZR01000026.1 coordinate 5,283, forward strand.
TTGCAAATCTGCTCTTAGTGCCACAATCTCAGTACGCAATTCAGCAATATTTTGTTTGTATTCAGAGCGTAGCTCTGCAATATCTTGCTTGAGTTCTGAGCGCAACTCTGTTATCTCAGTATGTAACTCTGCAACATCTTGCTTGAGTTCTGAACGCAATTCGGCTATATCCATTCTTATTTCTGCTATTTCTTTATGAAATTCTGTTTTGGTTACTAAGTTATCAATATTTGCCTTTACGCGTTCATCAGTAAATTTAGAAAGATAACTGGCTAATGCTGCAGCTCCTTCCTTACCTATTTTTTCACTTACGGTATCGTATAATTGTATGAGTTCAGTTGTCATAATTCTGTGTGTATTATTTTCGGGCAAAGATAATAATTTTTATCTACATAGCAAATGCTAATTATCAATTTGCCAAGTTTCTTCTACTTCCCAGTTGGCGCGGAGCTCTATGAGTTGCGGGAAATACCAGACTCGCTCGGGCTGGCGTTGTTCAAGGAAACTACCTGTGTCCCACTCTCGATTAGCATTCTTGTCTTCTATCAGCCGTAAGCGGAACTTACTGGGGTTTACGTTCTCGAACACATATTGCTCTTGTGGTTTTTCAACATAAAGCTCTCGCACTACCTCGGTAGCTTTTTCGTTGGTGAGTTGCAAAATAACAGGGTATTGCAGGGTCTTCTCATCGGTGTTGAGGTGTAGCTTAAAAATGGCTACTTCTTCGAGTTTTTTGGTATGTAGGTTTACTTTTAGCGTATCGTTCGTATGTCCAAAAAAGTCGATGAGCGCATTAGGAAGTGCTTCTATGCGGTAGGTCTCGTCGTTCTTTTTATCGAATAGCACATAGTATTCTAAACGATTAGGCGCTAATTGTGTTTTAAACGGAACAGCTACTGCCGTAGAATCTTTGCCTGCAAATACTTTTAGCTTAGTGCTATCGGTCTTTACTATGGGGATATTACTCCTAAAACCAAAGTCTTTGTACATCGGCAAATCACCTGAAAAAAGGTTCTCTATCTGCAAACTGTCGTTCTTCATTTCCTTTATACGGACTTTAAACGTATCAATTTTTTTCTGTTTTGCTACTGTAAATACCAAAGAATCCTTCTGTTTAGGGCTATACCACAGGTTAAGCGTATCTTTCTTAGGGTCTTTGGAGACGATATACTTAAAATCTTTACTCACCGGTGATATGGGCTTGATGTTCACACTATCGGTTTTACCTTCGAAGCCAAACTGTATGTGGTTGCCCGCCACTTGTGTAGGACGGTGTGCTTTATAAGGAGGTACTTCTTTAAACAAGCGCAATTTGGGGTAGAACCCCTGTGGATTCCCCTTCAAATCGGCGACAGTGATAGGTTCTTCCATAAAGGCAATTTTGTCGTCTTTGGGATTGAACAGATAGTTCGCACTCTTCTCTTTCAGCGCAATGAGCTTGTATTTGCCTTCTTTAAGGTATTCGAGCACAAAGCTATCGAGGCTATCGAGCGTATTGGTGACGTAAGTAGGTTGCGTTTTGTACACGAGCGAATCGTTATACTGCTCATTATAAGGGTAGAGCATCACCGTTACAAAGTTATCGGGTTTAGGGGCAATGGCATCGGCAATATCACCTTCATACCAAAGCGAGTCAAGCGCATCGCCAGTGGAAAACACGTATTTAAAATCGGACAAAGGATTACCTTCGTTGTAATCCTGAATGCTATTGCCGAAGTTCAGCACGTAGGTAGTATTGGGTTTTAGGGTATCGATAATGTTTATTTCCAACCATTTCGAAGCTGAAGTAGGCGAAATAGTAGGGAAGGTTTTCATCGGGGGGGAGATGATAAGCTGTTTGCGCACGTCTTTGGTAACCACAAACTCATCGAACTGCAAACGTATTTTCTTGCCGTGGAACTTCATTGCTCCCGACCTTGGCACCGACTGCAAAAGGACAGGTGCGGTAGTATCTTTGGGACCTCCTGTGGGCGAACCACGACGGGCGCACTGCCACAGCAGTAAGGCGATGAATATAGTGAGCAATATGGGGAATCTATGTTTCATATAATAAGTTACAACGTAATTTTCGGCAAAAGTAGTAAATAATTAGTGAATTGGCAAATTCAGGAAATAGAGCATTGGCAAATCTATCCATTAATAAAAATGTTAATACTTGTTAAATGCTTGCATTTTCTTCAGATTTAAGAGCTGAGTATCTTAAAACTTTTTAAAAACTATAAATATATAATAGTCAATATATTGTCTTTATTTTTATATTTTACTTTTTAGCTACTTTAACCGAAGGTAAGACGAACCTAAGGCGAATCTAAACCGAAGCTAAGGCGAAGGAAAGGCGTTAGAAAACTGAATATCAGATGGGTAAAAAAGGCTGAAATTTTTTGAACAAAATGCAGGTAAAAGTGGTTTTTTAACAAAAAAACCGCAAAGTATTTCATCTGCAAATTGTCTATTCTGTTAATTAGAAATTATTCTTACCTTGTTCCTCACAAGCTTTTCATTATTCAAACATTCAGTTTTACCTTTTAACTATGACGCTTTTGCCTTTAGAAAAACACTTTATTAAATATGTTTTTGATGAAACTGAACAAATAGCCAATCTCTGCTTATTAACGAGAAAAACCTCAAAAAGAAAGTGAGACTTGTAAGTAAAATTAGAGAGAAAATTATTTGTCGTTAGAAAAGTTCCACTAAAACCTGATAATTAAACCCTAACCTCTTTTCTTCAACATTCCTTTTAAAAAGCTGAACAACAAATAGAAGAATAACATTGGTACAATCAACTCACCAAATGATACCAAACTAATGGTAGCGTCCTTATTACATAAACTTTTAAGGAAATGATACAAGTTCTGTGGAAAGTTTAATATAGAATGTGGGTTTTTAAATAGTACGTAATACACAAACAGTACAATAAAACTATAGCTTACTAAACCGTAGACTAATAAGAGAAAATCTATTTTCGTCCACTGTACCTTTTTACCTTTGATCATTCTAAAAATATCACCTATTTTGCGGAAAGAGTGTTGCAAAAGGTTAGGTTTGTTAGTAATATCTGAGAGTATCCAATAGCCATCGCTTCTGAGAAATGGATTGAGGTTAAAAAAAGTATGTAAACAAACAATAATAGCAATGAGAGTCAGACTTATTTGTCCTAACAATAACCCTACTAATGAGAGCAAAGTACAGAAAATGATTTCAAAATACATTCCTGCACAATTTACTACCACCCGTTGCCATTTTTTGAGTCGCCATACATCAGTAACATCGGCAAAATAAACGGGAGTAAATAGGTAGAAACCACCGCCAATTCCTCCGTGTTCTGCTCCAAAATGGCTTGCTGCAGTAGCGTGCCCCAATTCGTGAAAAGTAACACTTATAGCCATTACCACCAAAAAGAAAATAACACTTTCTTGCACTTTAAAACTCTTATAGCCGTCTAAAAGTAAATAAAGCTCTGTACCTATCACCATTGCACAGACGAATAAGATAAGCCAAGCTATTTTCTTACGAAAAAGAAAATGTAGTGAAGGGGTGATTTTGGCAATAAAACGCTTGCTAAAAATGATAAAACTCAGTTTGAGATAGGAAGGTTTTTGATAAGGTTTTAGTTGTTCTTCTTCGCCTACTAAGAGTCCATACTTTGAGAGTTTGTCGTAAAAAAGAAAGTGCAGAGCGCTTACCGTAAGTTTCTTTTCAGATTGCTGGTTGTGTAGTTCACATATCTCTTGAAGAGAGCGCTCATTGTCTATGAGTGAAAGGAGGTTATAAGTGTCTTTATTGATTTTCAAATAATGCTTATGCAGAGTGTTACATAGAATAAACTCGTTATCACTGAGTTTATTGAAAGTAATAGAGGGATTAATATGTGGAATTTTGTTTTGCATTAGAAGCAAAGGGCTTTAAGAGCGTAAGCAGTAGTGAGTGTCTCGCTTTTATAAGGTTCGTACACTTTAGGTTTGATAAAGTTCATAGCTTCCCACCCTCCTGAGATATTTTGAGTAGCAAGCAATTGTTTTTGTAGGATTATAGCAGTTTCATCAGTGTTGAGCCCCACTGTTTTTAAAGTGAGTAAAGCCAATGCTATAGAAAGGGGTTCAGTAGGTATATGGGTTTTGATATAATTGACAGCACGCTGTATCTGTTTTGTATATTGCTCACCAAAGCATTGTAACAAGCGCACACAAACGTAGGTACCGTAATAATTGCCGTAATACCAACGACTCTCCCAATAACCTTCTTCTTTTTGTTGAGAGAATAAATAACTAATTCCTTTTTGGATAACAGACAAATAGGCTTTTGGGTCATAAAGATAGAGCGCATACAAGAAGTTAGCTACTACCTCCACATCGGGACCTGTCCCCCATTTGCTTTCGTTGAAATACTGTTGCTTTTGCTGTAGAGGTGTTAGGTTGTGCTTGGGGAGTATCCACGTTTCAATGCCCCCATTCGCACAACTTCTACTATTGATAGCCGTATCAATAGCTTTTTGACACTGCTTAGCAATCTCATCTTTTTTGCCAATATGAATAAAGAACTGCATTATTTGCGCCAAATCGTCAATATCAGGAGCTATTTCTTGTACGGTGGGGAAGTATTGCCAAGCACCTACTTCGGGATTGATACGCTCCATAAAGAAGTGGTATTCCTCCTCAAAGAAAGATGTAATGGGCAACTGGTATCTTTGAGCAATAGTGTACAAGCAATCGTCTAATAGTGCACGCTGAAAAGTATCGGAAGTATGTACCTGACAAGTATTTTCAAAGCCTTCGGCATTACCTAAGTACATAGTATGTTTCAGTTCAGCGTAATGCTGGCGGAAATCTTGCTCTATAAAATCCAAGCCTTTGTGTATGCTCTCTTCTTTTACTGCCGAAAAATTGAAAAAAGGGGCAATGTTTCGTTCTTTTTTAAGAGCAAGAGTAGTTTTTAGCACAGCCAAATAACCTTCGGTAGTTTCCAAATAGCTTTGGATAGTGCTAATCATCTGCTCAATAGTTTGCAACCACCCGCTGGGAATATTCAGCTCAGTTACTACAGCTTTTGCCTTTTCAAACTGCACAATAGCTTCTTTCAGCAAGTCTTGCCCCACGCCTTTTACAAACAAATATTTATGAAGAGTGTTAGGCTCGTGTTGTTCTCCTGTAAAATCTACCTTTTGTTGCAACTGATAGACCGCCCAATTGAATTGCCCACGGCGTACATCACGTGCAAAATCCTTTACATCGTCATAGAGCTGAAACCCTACTGAAAAATAGCGATGCGACAATAATAATTTTTCGTACACAACCTTGTTTTGAGTGTTGCTTTGTACCCAAAGGCTATCTATAGCTATTTTGCCAAAAGCCGACTTGTCATCTGCTAAGCTACTGTATTGTTCAAACGATACCTCAGAGGTAGTAAGCAGGCGCTTTTCGGTTTGTATAGCCTTAAAGTACTCCTCTTTACGCTGTTGCCAAAGCCCCCAAAAAGGCGATTTATAACCGTAAATACTCGTGAGAATTTTAATTGTTTCCTCTTGCAAGGCAAGCATTTCCACCAATGCTTTTGTATCGCCCTCATCTACTAAGGCGTCTAAACAAAGTACTGCATTGTAATAGGTATAACCCGCTTTGCAGAGCAAGCGCAAGGTTTCAGCACTTACACTAGGAAAATAAGCGTGAAACAACGCAGGGTAATGCTTATAAAACTCTGGAGACTTCTCGGTAGTGGGCATAAGGCTAAAAATTAGATATCACGCGGTGTTCTTTTGTGTTGTGGGTTTTATTGATAAAGTTGCGCATTTCATTGGTAAGAGGCAATTGGTTTTGAGCCTCCCAAAACTCCTTGTTATAAGGCACCTCTAATTTAAACAGTTCTTTTTTACCATTTACATTGGCTTTAAAAGTACTAAGATCTGAAAAAGGGTGAGTAACAATGAGCTCGAAACTTACATCATATACTATTCTTTCACCTTGTGTGTAGAGTTCTACCTTTTGAGTCATTACTCCATTAGAAATAAAATACTTATTATTCTTAGAATCTTTTTCGCATTTCTCTCTCAGATAGTAATCAATAGCTCTATACTTTCCTGCTAACTTTTTAGTAAAAGGTATTTTGTCAATCACTTTAGGATTGATTTTATAAAGACGTTCTTTGATAGCATAATCATCAGTACTGATGATAAAATGACCTATTCCTTTTTTGTAATCCTCTTCATTTTTAGAGGTATGACTTACCTGATGATGTGTTTCATCTATGACTTTAAGGTATGAAAAACGGTACTCCTTTGGATCTAAGAAGAAGTAATTACTATACCAATCAAAAAGACCATCTAAGGAAAGAAGTTCAAAATCATCTGCCCGTAATCCTTTCTTTTCTATACCGAACTTCCTCATATTGAGGATCTGAAAAGCATATTCTTTTTTCACACCAAACAATTTATCTCGTTTGATACGCCCACTGAAATCTTCTATTTTCACGAGTTCACCATTGCGTTTGAGGATACAACGCAAGAAGAAATCTTCAACAAAAGGTTCCATAGGATAATTAATGCTAGCGTGATTATAGGCTTCTTGTATAATGTTTTTGTTGGAAAGGGTTAATTCGTCTAACTGAAAAGGTTTTGGGGTAAGGTACAAGGTGTCTTTTGTACGACTCAGCGCTTTGAAAGTAGTTCTGAGGGTTTCATAGCCTAACATTTTGATAGTAATACTATCATTAGCAGAATAGAATACAAAAAGCCCGTCGTCATTAGTGATAGTATAGTTGCTCGCATTATGGATAGTAGCAGACCGTAAAGGAACTTTGGTATCTTTATCTACAAGATATTTAGAGATATTGTTTTGTGAAAAAGATAATGTTATAATAAAAACACATATAAAAAAAGTGAATATATTTTTTTTCATAAGCCTTATTTTGCTAGAAAAGACTACTCATAAAAGAGTAGTCTTTTATTTAGAAATTTAATGAATCTCTAAATCGGCGGTTATATCCACTCCTTCAGGTGTTACCTGATGTTGTGGATAAGTTAAGGGACCATAATTCTCTAAAGGAACATCTTCTCCTGTTTGAAGATTCCATCCTCTATCAGCTCCTTGAACCCCTCCTTTCCAAGTGGTGCCAAACCACCCCATTTCATAGCGTTTTTCAAGTTCTTCAACTTCAAACGCATTTACTAAGGCTTTTTCGTCAAGTTCGCAAACTTGCTCTTTGTTGAATTTTGTTTCCATAGCTATTTGTATTTTTAAAATGGAAAATCAAACCTTCTTTGGGTAAGGCATCGGTTACTTCCTTTTTCTGGCACAAAGATATATATAAAAAAAATACGTGTCAATAAGCAAGTGTAATTTTAACAAAACTTTAACTATACTAACATTATAAATCAATACGTTACAATCTTTGTACTACAATTCCTCCTTTAAACTGTTAATTTTTTTTGAGGTGATTGAGGTATTGAGAAATGCTTTTTGCTTATTGAAGCTTTAGTATTCTAACAGTTAAAAATTAGAAATTACACGGTATTCTTTTGGGTTGTGGGGTTTATTGATAAAATCGCGCATTTCATTGGTAAGGGGGAGTTGGTTTTGGGTCTCCCAAAATTCTTTGTTATAGGGCACCTCTAATTTAAACAGTTCTTTTTTACCATTTACATTGGCTTTAAAAGTACTGAGGTCTGAAAAAGGGTGGGTAACAATGAGCTCGAAACTTACATCATATACTATTCTTTCTTCGCCTACATATCCTTCTACTTTTGCGTTAACTATGGCATTGGCTATAAAATACTTGCCTTTTTTAGCATCTTTCTCAAGCTTATCTTTACAATAATAATCAATAGTTCTATACTTTATAAAAGGCTTTTTAGTATAGGGTATTTTATGAATAGTTTTAGGGTTGGTTTTATAAATACGTTCTTTAATAGCATAATCATTAGTATTGATGATAAAATATCCTATTGATTTTTGATAATCATCTTCGCTTTTAGGTGTATATTCTATCTTCTGATGTTGTTCATCTACAGTTTTAGGTCGTGAAAAATGATAGTTTTCTTGATTTAAAAATAGAATATTGCTCCACCATTGAAAAACATCATTTAAGGAAGGGATATCGAAATCGTCTGCTCGCATACCTTTCTTTTCTATACCAAATTTACGCATATTTAGCAATTGAAAGGTGAAATTTTTCTTGACTCCTAATAATTTATCGCGTTTGATACGCCCACTGAAATCTTCTATTTTCACGAGTTCACCATTGCGTTTGAGGATACAGCGCAAAAAGAAATCTTCGGCAAAAGGTTCCATAGGATAATTGGTGCTAGCGTGATTATAGGCTTCTTGTAGTATGTTTTTGTTAGAAAGGGTTACTTCGTCTAACTGAAAAGGTTTTGGGGT
>NZ_AJZR01000027.1:0-36265 GCF_000271925.1 Capnocytophaga sp. oral taxon 412 str. F0487
AATCTCACGAGGCACCTCTATACAATAAAAGTCATCTACTCTAATAATTTTGCCTACATAATACTTGTCTTTTACCTTTTTTACCAATCTCACCCCACTAATATCATCTTCTTTCTTGAGAGGAAGACTAAATACTTTATAAACAGCTCTCCTAAAAATATTTTTAGTAGGAAATAGATTGCCTTTTATCTTTTCAAAATCTATCACTTCCCAATTCGTTTTACTACTGAGGTCAGGAAGTACAGAAAACAAAATTATATAATCAATCCCTTTATTTGCACCATAATATGGAGAAAATACATTATATATTTCGATAGTATTTTTAGGACCATAAGGAGAAGTATTAAGAGTATACTTCTTTACTTGATAGTTAGCGGTTAAACTATCTAACAATATATATTTTTGTTCTTGGGCTTCTATAGCCCAAGAACAAAATAATGATAAATATAAAATTAACTGTTTCATAATTTATGGTTTACAAGGAATCCCACTCTTACCGAGTTTCTGTTGCTGATCCAAATATTTTTCTCTTTCTGATAATGAAATATCTTCTACTACTCCTGCTTTTGCCATAGCAATAGCTGTTTCATATGAAATGTTAGTACCAGGGAGAGACATTATACTCCGTGCTAAACTCTCTATAAAAGGTGCAAATCTCTCGTGTCTATCTAAAAACACATATCTTCTTACTGGTTCACCTCCTATGGAAAGATATTGCTGTTTGACAAAAGGGTACTTTTTATTAAAAGCTTCTTGCCCCAATATTTGTGATTCAGCATTTAAATAAGCGTGTATTACTTCGTGATAAATAGTAGCCAAAATATATTCTTGTGAGGCACTACTTATAATATCATCATTCAAGTAAATATCACAGTTCAAAGTGTGATTGTTATAATTATCTATGCTTCCGTTTGATTTAGTATAAGCCACATCTCCTTTATGTTCAGGGTCTGTTGCAAAAGATTTATTATGAATCCTAATATTATAATTATCATCTGAACCAAACATTCCAAGAATGTTAGAAATCTCACTATTTAGTGTCTTAGCTTGTTCTAAAACAGCTTTAGCACAAGGGTTTGTAAGATCGTCATCTACCTTCTCTTCTACTTTAGTTCCGTCTGAGCGCATTAATCCTGCCCCCACACTACTACTACCACCTTTATGTGAGCCCTCTATTCCTTTATAAGGATGATAACTTCCTCTAGAATCAGGGTTGGGAAAGCCATTATTATTATTGGGTGTATAAGGAGTGTAAGACGGGTAAGGGGTGTGAGAATTATCAATACGTTTTTTACGTTTTCCATAAACCGTTACCTCATCTAATGGAATAGGTTTAGGGCCTCCGCCTCCTCCTTTTTCAATACATTCGCAATCGTCATCAAAATATTCCGTATCACAATCGCATTCCATTTTTAATATATGATCACCATCATTACTTTTTCCTGCCTGTGCTGCCTCTGCATTCACTACAAGTCTATACCTTCCTTTGTATTTAGGTACCAACTCGTGGGTAATAACGCCCTCTTTCATTCGGTAGGCAGAAATAAATTCTCCTTTTGGAGTAAACAAGTAGAAGTCGGCATTTACAATGCGGTTATCGCTTGTAAGGCTATCTATCTTAGTAATAAAAAGGTTTTGTTCGATAACGCCATCTTTCTTCAAAAAAAGCATTTCGGCACTCAAATCACTTCCTACTATGGTTACCGGTATTTTAGAATAAGCATCACCAACAAGTGTTTGTGTTTGCTCAAAATACCGCCAATCGGTCTCTAATTCAATAAGCGGTCGCTTGCTACGGCTCACACTGTTAGCAGTGCGTTTCTGGTTTTCCGAAGCCTCAAAAAGGCTCTTAGCTTCGTTTAAGCTCACCACCGCTTGTGGGTCTACGGTAGGAACAGGGTCTTGTTGTGGTGCCTCAGGGGTATCTTCACGTTGGCAATAAGTAAGCGCAAGGGCTACCAATGCCAGCATTCCAAATTTGAAAGTTCTTTTTCTCATTGTTTATTTATTTTTATTTTTGTGCCAAAAGTATAATGTTTTTCTTTAAAAGTCAATAGGCAAAAGTAAATTTTAACATTTCGTTCTTCCTTCAAACTTTGCTGAAAAATAGGGTAAATCCTTCATTTTAACATTTTTTTCTTAATCATTTTGTCCAAACATTGCTGAAAACTCAAAGTTTAAGTCAAATCATTGTATTTTTTTCAATAACATAAACTATAATATTTAACACATTTTAACCCTCTACAATCTGTAAATTTAACTTATTTCTCTCTCCGAGAATTCCAAATAAACTTACATTTTCTAATTCTCACATTCTCTCATTTTCTAATTCTCCCATTTCCCCTGCCCGTGCAACTCGCATTCCTTTAGTTTCAAATAAACCTTGATTGTCAAACTGATATGTGTCGTCATTTTTTAGAGCTTGTCCCCCTTCGGGGGTTCGGGGGCTTTTGTCATTCGTCATTCTCACATTTCCTCATTCTCTAATTCTCACATTTCCTCATTCTCTCATTTCCGTATTACGAGCGCCTACTGCGCTACGGCTATTTTCTATTTTACTTCCTTTTTTCACTTTTTCTCCAAAAAATTTCCATCATACAAATATTTTTTCTACCTTTGCAGGAATTTTGTAAGGTAAAATAGTTGCCTTACTGAACTTATATCAATGGAAGAACCAGTATTAGATTTAAAAGAAGTATCAGTATATCAAAAGAATACCCTCATTCTCTCCAATGTAAATCTCACCATTGGAAAAGGTGAATTAGTGTACCTTATCGGCAAAACAGGGTCAGGAAAGAGTAGCTTAATCAAGTTGCTCTACGGCGATTTACCCCTTACCAAAGGAAAAGGAAAAGTCGTAGGTTTCAACCTAAATAAACTCACCGAAGATGAAATCCCTCTGCTCCGCCGTAAACTAGGAGTCGTATTCCAAGATTTCAAACTGCTTACCGATAGAAGCGTGCACGATAATCTGGCTTTTGTGCTGAAAGCTACCGGATGGACTGATAAAGCAAAAATACAACAACGCATAGAAGAGGTACTTGCAAAAGTAAAAATGCAGAATACAGGTTTTAAGTTCCCTCACGAGCTATCAGGAGGCGAACAACAACGCATAGCTATCGCACGTGCCTTGCTCAACAACCCCGAACTCATCTTAGCCGATGAACCTACAGGTAACTTAGACCCCGAGACCAGTGTAGAAGTAATGCAAGTCCTCAAAGAAATCAACGCCTCAGGACGAACCATACTGATGGCAACTCACGACTATGCCCTCATTCTCAAGTTCCCTTCCAAAACCCTAAAATGCGATGGCGAACGCATCTTTGAGGTTGTACAGAGAAGAGTATAATTGAAATTGGCAATTTGCTAATTCACTAATTTACTAATTAAATTAATATAATGGCGATAAAGATACTTGCAAACGATGGAATTTCCGATTCAGGAAAAGAAGCGTTAGAAAAAGAAGGTTTTGAAGTTATCACTACTAAGGTAGCTCAAAACCAATTGATAGACTATATAAACAAACACGCAATCGATGTGCTCTTAGTGCGTTCAGCCACACAAGTGCGAAAAGATATCATCGATAGCTGTCCGTCACTCAAACTCATCGGTAGAGGAGGCGTAGGAATGGACAATATAGATGTGGCACACGCCAAAAGCAAAAACCTACACGTGATTAATACCCCAGCCTCTTCGGCTAATTCGGTAGCCGAGCTCGTTTTTGCTCACCTTTTCAGTGGCGTACGCTTTCTACACGATGCCAACCGCAATATGCCTTTGGAAGGCGACACTCAGTTTAACGAACTCAAAAAAAACTATAACAATGGCGCCGAATTGCGTGGTAAAACCATAGGCATTATAGGGTTCGGGCGTAGCGGACAAGCGGTAGCTCGCATTGCTATCGGTTTAGGTATGAACGTAATGGCTTACGACCCCAAAGTAACTGAGGCAGTAATAACCCTCGACTTTTTCGACGGACAAACCTTGCCTTTCACTATCAAAACCGTAGAAAAAGAACACCTACTGGCAAAAGCTGATTTTATCACTCTCAACAACAGCCCAGCAGAAGGAGGTTATATACTCGATGCAAAAGAGTTTGCCTTGATGAAAGATGGTGTAGGAGTCATCAATTTAGCACGTGGAGGCGCTTTAAATGAAGTAGCCCTCATAGAAGCCTTAGATAGTGGCAAAGTAGCTTTCGCAGGTTTAGATGTATTTGAAAACGAACCCAACCCCGCTATACAAGTGTTAATGCACCCTCAGGTATCGCTTACCCCACACATAGGGGCAGCTACTAACGAAGCTCAGAACCGCATAGGTTTTGAGTTAGCCTCACAAATTATAACCTTATTTAAATAATTATTATATGGCAGGAATGTTAGATTTTTTAGGAGGTGATAACCTTCAACAACTCGTAAAAGGATTGAGCGAGAAAACAGGTATCGGTAGCGATAAAGTAAGCTCGGTAATGGATTCACTCAAATCGATGCTCGGCAATGCCGAAGGTAGTGAGATTTTAAACAAACTCACTGGCGACGGACAATCGTCTACCTTAAAAACTATCAGTGAGAAAACAGGTGTTTCATTGGATAATGTAAGCAAAATTTTCCAAAACTTAACCCCAATGATATCCAACTTTTTCTCAGGCAAAGGAGGTAACATCAGTGAAATGATGAACTCTTTCTTCGACAAAAACAAAGACGGAAATGTAATGGATGATATTATGGGAGGTATTGGCAACCTCTTTGGCGGTAATAAATAATTACCTTATAACCGTATTTTTAACATTACTTTGGCAAAGTTTTTGTACTTTGCCAAAGTAATTTTTATTTCAATGAATACTGACGAATACTTTATGCAAAAGGCTTTAGAAGAAGCACAATTAGCTTTCGAGGAAAACGAGATTCCCGTAGGAGCCATTATCACCATTGATAACAGAATTATCGCCAAAGCCCATAACCTTACCGAGCGCCTCAACGATGTGACAGCACACGCCGAAATGCAAGCCATTACTATGGCAGCTCATTATTTGGGAGGTAAATACCTCACAGGTTGCACTATGTACCTCACGTTAGAGCCTTGTGCAATGTGTGCAGGTGCTTTGTATTGGAGTCAGTTATCGCGTTTGGTCTATGCTGCCCCCGATACCCATAGAGGTTACAGCGTAATGGGGGGCAAACTCCACCCAAAAACCGAAGTAGTTACTGGCATTTTAAGCCAGGAAGCTACAACCTTGTTAAAACAGTTCTTTCAGCAAAAAAGGAAATGAGAAAAACCTTTACTCTTATAGCTCTCTTTCTCTTGGGAATGAATTATCTTCTTTCTCAAGAAATAGATACTTTAAAGGTAAAAGACTCGCTATTAGAAGGCATTTCACCTGAAAGAGAAGCTAAAAACAGAGTATTTTATGAGAGAATCAAAAACTTCTTTAGCAAATATAAGCTCACTAAAAATCTCAATAACTTTATTATAATTGAGGAAAAGACATCCGAAGGTACAAGCACCTCTACCGTTACTCCTAAAAAAGCCCCTTCTTATCAAGGGAAAATCATTAGAAATATCGTTATTACTACCTTAGACCCTTTTGGGTTTGACGAAAGAGATTTAAGCAAAGTACCAAACACTCGTTTGGAGCGTTTTGGCAATGCACTTCACGTGAAAACCCGCGAAAGTACGGTACGCAAGTTTCTTCTGTTTAAAAAGGATAAGCCCTTAGATACCCTTTTGCTGAGTGAAACCGAGCGTGTATTGCGCAATCAGCGGTATATCCGTAGGGCACAAGTGTGTGCTATCCCTGTGAGTCAAACCTCCGATTCAGTAGATGTGCAAGTGAATGTGCTCGATAGCTGGTCTATATACGTCGACGGCGACTTGGCAGGCAGTAGAGGCTGGACACGACTTACCGAGCAAAATCTCTTTGGGATAGGACACGAACTCTCGCTCACCTATCAACAATACTTTTCAGGAATCGGGAACAATGGCAAAGGTTTTAACTATGTGGTGAGGAACATCAAAAACACTTACATCAATGTGCGAACCGGTTATTATTCCGATTACGAGAACTATTTTTCAAAGAGCATACAGGTAGAGCGACCGCTGTATTCACCTTTGGCACGCTGGTCGGGGCGCTTAGGTTATTACGAATACCGATATGAAGACGAAGGCATTAGTTATCGCGACTCTATCTATATTCCTATCCTAATGACACGCACCTTCGATGCTTTTGGTAGTTGGGTAAAGCCCCTCAGAAAAGTAGAAAACAAGCGCATCAATAACTTTATCATAGCTGGGCGTTTTCGCAATATAAATTATTACGAGAAACCTTCCCCCGAGATAGACCCCGAGCAATATTACGGCAACGAGAACCTATATCTCACTCAATTCAGTCTCAATAGTACAGGCTTTGTGAAAGACCGCTATATATTTCGCAACGGCGATATCGAGGACGTAGGCATAGGGCGCTCTTTGTTTCTCACCTCAGGGATACTGCGGAAGAACTACGCTACTTTGCCCTATCTCGGTATAGGCTTTGCTGAGGCAAACTATACCAAGCGTGGTTACCATTCTATCAACTTTGAGGTAGGCACATTCTTCAAGGACGGCACGAACAAAGAAACTGTGCTAAAAGGGGAAGGCACCTATTTCAGTAAATTGTTCGACATAGGCGATTGGCATTTTCGTCAGTTCTTGCGCTCCTCATTTGTAGTAGGTTTTAACCGAAATGTATACCAGCGAGACAGGATCAACTTAAATGAATCTAATGGTATCTTGGGCTTCAGTAGCCGTGAAGTATACGGCACACGCAAACTTATTCTCACCTCACAAACGCAAGTATATGCTCCTTTTCAGCTTATAGGTTTTAGGTTTAGTCCGTTTCTCTCAGCCGATGTAGGTTTTATAGGCAGGGAAAATACTGCCTTTCTAAAAACAGAAGTATACTCTAAGGTTTCCATAGGTTTTTATATCTCCAACGACTATTTTCCCTTTGGAGCCATACAATTCTCCTTTGGGTATTATCCTAATATCCCAGGTACAGGTAACAATATCTTCAAATTTACAGGCGTTACCAACGACGATTTCAGGCTACACAGCTTTTCTCAACGCTTGCCTAATATTGTATCGTTTAGGTAACTTCGCCTTACCTTCGTTATTTCTTCGTTCATTGTTCGTTCATTGTTCGTCTTTCCTTCGTTCATCGTTCGTCTTTTCTTCGTTTATCGTTCGTTCTTTCTTCGTTCATTGTTCGTTCATCGTTCGTCTTTCCTTCGTCTTTCCTTCGTCCATCGTTCGTCCATCGTTCGTCATTCGTTCATCTGCCCGTGTGGCTCGTACCTGCTCGTGTGGCTCACACCTGCCCGTGCGGCTCGCACCTCCACATTTTTAACTACGTGACAAAATGTCTGAAACTAACTGACAGAAGAATAATGGCAATGTTTTTGCTTTTCTAAAAGGAATGTTTTATCTTTGCGCGCTTTCAAGAGAGATACAACAAGTTTAAACTGTAAAAATAAAGAACATTGAATAAGGAAATATCATCAAATCAGCTTATTAGCAATATTATAGCTGGTATAGAAAAAGTAAAAGGAACCGATATTACCATTATGGATTTGCGCGAGGTAGAGAATACCGTGTGCGATTATTTTATTTTGTGCAATGGGTCTTCTAATACCCAAGTGTCGGCTATCTCTGGTGCTATCCAAAAGGTAGTGAGTCAAGCCGAAGGTCATCAACACCCGTGGCACGTAGAAGGTGAAGCTAATGCAGAGTGGGTACTCATCGATTATGTGGATGTAGTGGTGCATATCTTCCAAACACAAATACGTGAGCATTACGACCTCGAAGGACTTTGGGGAGACGCTAAAATTATCAACTTAGAAACTAACTATTAAAAATATGTCGGACAATAAAAGCAACGGGTCTCGTTTTTCAGCCTATTGGTTATATGCCATATTACTGCTGATACTTATAGGTTTTAATTATTATTCAGGAGCCAGTTTTTGGTCACAACCCAAAGAGATTCCGCAATCTAAATTTGAGGAATACCTTAGCAATGGTGATGTATCCAAAATCATCATCTTAAACCATAAAGAAGCTAATGTATATCTCACCCCCGATGCTCTTAAAAAAGAAGAGCACAAAGAGGTAAAACCTACGGGAAATACCTTTATGCAAGGTGCTAACGCAGGCGACGTACCCCAATACCGTTTTGAATTAGGCGATTTGAGTAATTTCGAAAACCGATTCGACCAAATTGTAAAAGATAACAACCTCAGCACTACTCGTGAGAACAAAACCCAGCAAAACATCTTCGGCGATTTGCTGTTCTCTATTTTGCCTTTTATAGTCATCATAGGCTTATGGATTTACGTAATGCGTCGTATGGCAGGAGGCGGAGGAGCTGGTGGTATCTTCAGCATTGGTAAATCTAAGGCGCGTGTATTCGATGAAAAGAAAGAAACGCGTGTAACTTTTCAAGATGTAGCAGGCTTAGAGGGAGCAAAAGAAGAAGTACAAGAGATTGTAGACTTCCTCAAAAACCCCGATAAATACACTTCATTAGGAGGTAAAATACCACGTGGAGCCCTATTAGTAGGTCCTCCTGGTACAGGTAAAACTCTTCTTGCGAAAGCTGTAGCAGGTGAAGCCCAAGTACCTTTCTTCTCACTCTCTGGTTCTGACTTTGTAGAGATGTTCGTAGGGGTAGGTGCCTCTCGTGTGCGCGACCTTTTCAAGCAAGCTAAAGAAAAGTCTCCTTGCATTATCTTTATTGATGAAATTGATGCTATAGGTCGTGCTCGTGGTAAAAATGTAATGACGGGAGCTAATGATGAGCGTGAGAATACTCTCAACCAACTCCTTACCGAGATGGACGGTTTTGGTTCACATACTAATGTTATCGTATTGGCAGCCACTAACCGCGCTGATATCCTCGATAAAGCACTAATGCGCGCAGGACGTTTCGACCGTCAGATTTATGTGGAGCTTCCTAACTTAAATGAGCGCAAACAGATATTTGAAGTACATTTGCGACCTATCAAAACAGCAGAAACATTAGATATAGACTTCTTAGCAAAACAGACCCCAGGATTCTCTGGCGCTGATATTGCTAACGTATGTAATGAAGCAGCTCTTATTGCAGCACGTAAAGGTAAAACAGCGGTAAGCAAACAAGAATTCCTTGATGCAGTGGATAGAATTGTAGGTGGTTTGGAGAAGAAAACTAAAATCCTTACTCCCGAAGAACGCAAGACAATAGCCTTCCACGAAGCAGGTCACGCTACTGTAAGTTGGCTCTTAGAACACGCCGCACCACTTGTAAAAGTAACTATCGTGCCTCGCGGACAGTCGTTAGGCGCAGCTTGGTATTTGCCAGAAGAACGCCAAATAGTGCGTACTGAACAGATACTCGATGAAATGTGTGCTGCCCTTGGCGGTAGAGCTGCAGAGAAAGTGATATTCGATAAGATTTCTACAGGTGCTCTCAGCGACCTTGAGAAGGTAACCAAACAAGCGCGTGCAATGGTAACCATTTATGGGCTTAATGACAAGATAGGTAACCTTACTTATTACGATTCAGCCCAAGCCGATTATAGTTTTACCAAACCTTATAGTGAGAAAACAGCGCACCTAATAGATGAAGAGATTTCTAAGATTATAGAAGAACAATATCAGCGTGCTATTGATATTCTCACCGAGAATAAGGATAAGCTTACTACTTTGGCAAACTTGCTCTTAGAACGTGAAGTAATCTTCCGCGAAGATCTTGAAAATATCTTTGGTAAGCGCAAGTTTAAAGACCCACACGATATTATTGAGGAAGAAGAAGATAAATCCTCAGAAGTTGTATCGTAATTACAATAAAAAAGATGTATCAAACTCTCTTTGATACATCTTTTTATTCTTTATTTTTCTGCTTTTGCTAATCTTTGGTACTCACCCCACGCTTCTATAAGCATAAACTCCATTTGCTTATTTTCCTTCTTCCTTACAAGATCGTGGAACTCGGTTCTCTCCATTACATAATAGGCTAAAACGTCTATTTCCTCTTCGTTTAGTTTGAGTTCTTTTTGTAGAAAGACTTTCATATTTTCACGTATATAGTTAGCGACAGCTAAGTTCTGTTCATTAGCTACAATTTTCTTTAAGAGCTTCTTTCGTCCACTTATAGTATTAATGAGTAAATCAATGCTTAATAAATTTCCTCCTGCACTATGAGTAGCACTATACAACCGTTTTTCAGCAAAAGTACGCTCTACAGGAGTATGCTGTAAAATACCTAACCTTTGAGCAGAAACCCCTTGATATTTTGATACTTCAACTTCATCAAGCTGATTGACCTGTTCTTTCATCTGTATTAAAACTCCTCCGAAACCAAAATCAGCTTTTGTAAGAGTGCGATAAACAGTTTGCATTCCTACAAAAGTAATTTGCAAAGTATTACGTTCACTTGCTTTCAGTGTAAAATAACCATTGGCATCAGTAGTAGTAACAGCATTGGTATAAAGATTCATCACGTGCGCTCCTGACAAAGGTATTGTATCACGCACCACTCTACCACGCACTTGTTTTTGTGCAAAGACTCCTACACTAAAAAACAACCATATAATTGTTAGATATTTCATAAAATTACTATGAATATTTTACTGTTTCCAAGTATCCGGACTTTTGCGCCATTGCTGGAGCATCTCTAAATCTTCTTTTTTGATACGACCAAAAAGTAAGGCTTTTTCTAATAGACTGTCGTAATCGCCAGCAGTGTAAAGCGGTACCTTTTCCTCGAAAAAACGCTTATTGGCTACATCAAAATTGTAAGAGAAAAGGGCTATCATTCCCAATACCTCAGCACCACTATCGCGTAGGGCTTTTACCGCATTAAGGCTACTCATTCCGGTACTTATCAGGTCTTCTACCACTACTACCTTTTGTTCAGGGCGCAAAAAACCTTCAATTTGGTTTTGTCTGCCGTGTTTTTTAGGTTCAGGACGCACATACACGAAAGGCAATTGGAGTGCATTAGCTACCAACATACCAATGCCAATAGCCCCCGTAGCTACCCCTGCAATGACTTGTACTTCGGGAAACTTCTCTTTTACACCTCTTGCCAGTACACTTGCAAAGTACGAACGAATCTCTGGAAATGAGAGAATTATACGGTTATCGCAATAAATTGGTGACTTCCAACCGCTCGCCCAAGTAAAATAATTTTCAGAATTCAATTTAATTGCGTTAATTTGCAATAAAAATTCAGCGGTATTTTGTGCCGTAATACTATCTAAAATCATAGGTTATGTATGAAATATTTTTAGACGAAAAGTCGATTATTTTGACAAATGTACGAGAAAATATTGAGAACGTCAAATGTTTTCCAATAAAAGATGTTACTCTTGATGTTATCTTGGAGGAACTCAAGCGAAAAGAGGTAGAAAAAATCTACTTATATCACCCTAAGGAAGAAAAACTTATGAAGAAATTTAAGCAACTTATTCCTACCATAAAAGCAGGGGGTGGCATTGTGTATAATCGGGATGGAAAAGTACTGATGATTAAGCGTCACGGCAAGTGGGATTTGCCCAAAGGAAAGAAAGAAAAGGGCGAAAATATCGCTACTTGTGCTTTGCGTGAGGTAGAGGAAGAAACAGGTGTTAAAAAACTGCTTATCCAGCGCTTCCGAATGATTACTTATCACATATTCAAACGCGATGGACAATATTTTTTGAAAGAGACCTATTGGTATGATATGACTACTACCTTTAAGAAGAAATTGGTACCTCAAACCGAAGAAGATATAGAAAAAGCGTGTTGGAAAGACGAGGCAGAGGTACAAGAATTGGTGAAGGATTCGTATAAGAATATTCAGAAGCTATTCAATTAGCAAAGAATCTCTCCACAAGTTGGCGCGAGCAAAACGCTTGTGCCTTTTTATTACTACCTATACCGAAGCTACATTGAATCTTCAGTGGCTCTACAGTGGCTCTACAGTGGCTCTACAGTGGCTCTACAGTGGCTCTACAGTGGCTCTACCCAGAACACTAAGCGAAGTTATAGCAAATACCACTGGAATACAATCACTATATCAAACGGTTAATTGTTAATGGTTAATTGAAAATTTATCCTTACCTTTGTATCACTAATCTAATTCCTAAAACCTGACCTCTAAACTCTAAGAAAACTATGGCGAAAACAAAGAACGACTCCCTAACAAAAGGCTTTTCGGGAAAAGTCGGTAACCAATTCTTTTTCCGTAAAGTGCGGAATAAGACTACCAACAGCTAAGAGTAAAAGACAATTTCTATATGGTATAATAATAACATCACACACAATTTTGGTATCTTTGCGTCATTTAATTCTATTAATCAATTTTTATGACTTTACAACAACACTTTGCTAAATACATTTTTGGAGAAACCGAGCAAATAGACATATCAGCTAATTAACAAATTAACATTATGACCTCAGACGAATTTGCAAAGAATTTTTATATTGAAAAGCTAGAGTTTTTAAAGTCGTGCTTTCAGGTACAACCAGACTATCCTTCAGCTGTAAATACCAAAATAAAAAAAATGGCACTGAGCAGTACTCAAAAAGAACAATTAGAAGAAGTGATTGACCTGTTGTTAAACGATGTGTTTTACAGCGTGCTATTAGGCTTAGACGGTGAATGCCCCATAGGCAACATTCAGCAAGTTTATAGTATATACGATGAAGAAGGGTGCCTTATTTCTGATTGCGGGGAATTGGAAGTGAGTGCTTACGAATACTTTCACGGAGGCAAATACGAAAAAGAAACTGATTAATATAAAACAATATGTTCTGAGGGCACGAGCGAGACGCTCGCACCTACAAGACAAATTGGCAAATCGGCAAATTAACTAATTCATTTCCCATTTTTCTTCTTCTAAATTCAACTGTCGGTGGAAATTGCGTATTTGCTCCTCATCAATACGTGGGTTCTTATTCAGTTGTTGTAATATCTCCCGCTGATGATGCAAAATAGCAACGTATTTCTTTCGCTCTTCAGGAGTAGTATTGCTCTTCGACAAATCGAGTTGGTATTGCCATATATCTTTCTGATTCTGTAATAGAAGACTATCGTTTATTCCTTCTTTGTAATGCTTTTGCATATAATCTAAAGCCGCTTGCGCTAATGATTTACGAATAAGACTTTCGGCTTCAGCTTCAGGAATATGGTCTTCATAATCAGGGAATTTAGCCCATCGGATAAGCGCTGGCAAACTAAGCCCTTGTACGAGTAGGGTTGCTAATATCACTATAAAAGTAATGTAGAGAATCAGGCTGCGATGCGGAAAAGGCTCGCCGTTCTCTAAAGTTAGAGGAATAGAAAGGGCTACCGCTAGTGAAAGCACCCCGCGCATTCCTGCCCAACCCAGTACCAAAGGTAACCGAAAGCCAGGGTTCCGCCTGTCGGCTACTGTGATAAAGTGTTTCATTATTTGGGTAATGAGTACTGCCCCATAAGATGATAGCAGTCGTACCCCTACCACTACCCCTGTGATGAGCAGTCCGTAGTTGGTAGCAGTGGCAAGACTCATACCTTCGGCTTCTATACCTATCAGCACTTCAGGCAAAGCAAGTCCTATCAGCATAAAGGCAAGTCCGTTCAGTACAAAACCTAAAATATCCCATACCGCTCACCCTTTGTTGCTTGTGGAGGCAGCAAGAATACTAGTAAGGTGGAACGACATATACATACCTCCAGCCACTACTGCCAACACTCCGGACGCCCCTACCTCGTTAGCTACAATATACATTATATAAGGAACAATAAGGGTAAGGATAATATCCATATTAGCATCGGTAGGGAGAAATTTGTGTAGCTTGCGCATCACCCACGCTACTGCCAAGCCTATAAGCGTTCCGCCAATAGCTACCCAAAGGAAATTTAGCGCTATATCCGTCCATACCAGCTGACCGGTAGTTACTACCAAAGCGGCAAACCTAAAAACTATTAGTGAAGAAGCATCGTTCAGCAAACTTTCACTTTCTATGATGGTTGAAATGCGTTTGGGTACCTTTACAAACTTCATTATCGTTGAAGCACTCACCGCATCGGTAGAGCCTATCACGCCCCCCAAAAGAAAACCTAACGCCAATGAAAACCCAGGGAATACCATATTGGCTACCCACGCCACCGCAGCGGCTGTGATAAAAACTACTATAAAGGCAAAGCTAAAGATAATGCGGCGCCACTTCCACATCTCTTTCAGTGATAGCGAAAAAACATCGGCATACAGAAGAGGCGGTAAGAAAATGATAAGTACCAAATCAGGATTCAGTGTAATGGTTGGGACATTGGGAATAAAGCTAATTGCCAATCCTCCTAAAACCAAGAGAATAGGATATGCCACTTTAAGTCGGTTAGCCAGCATTATAAGCAGCATAATAGCCACCATCAAAAGTAATAAGTAAGGGAAATATTGTACCATAGTTTTATCAATATGAGGCGACAAAAATAGTAAAAAATACTTTTTAATCATAATTGATAAGTATTTTTTTTGTATCTTTGCACTAATAAATTAATTATTATGAAAGGACTTATTATTGGCGCTACGGGCGCTACCGGAAAAGATTTATTAGCTAAGCTGTTAGAAGATGAGGCTTTTAGCGAAATACATAGTTTTGTGCGTAAGCCTATGAGTATCAGTCACCCCAAGCTACACGCTCACGTAGTCAATTTCGAGACTCCCGAGGCGTGGGCAGATTTGCTGCACGGCGATGTGGCTTTTTCTTGTTTGGGAACTACCTTAGCCGTGGCAGGCAGCAAAGATGCTCAATGGCGGGTAGATTATGACTATCAGTACGCTTTTGCTGAGCATTGCAAGAATAACGGAGTGTCGACCTTTGTGCTGGTATCGGCAGCAGGGGCTAAGGCGCAATCTAAATTGTTCTACAACCGTATGAAAGGACAGTTAGAAGACGCT
This sequence comes from Capnocytophaga sp. oral taxon 412 str. F0487, assembly GCF_000271925.1. Lineage (NCBI taxonomy): Bacteria > Pseudomonadati > Bacteroidota > Flavobacteriia > Flavobacteriales > Flavobacteriaceae > Capnocytophaga > Capnocytophaga sp. oral taxon 412. The sequence goes on from NZ_AJZR01000027.1 coordinate 14,940, forward strand.
GTGAAAGCGCTTGGTTTCCCAAGCCTGCTTATCTTCCAGCCTTCTGTACTCATCCGCTCTAATAGCGATAGGGGCGCTGAGAACTTCTCAGTAAAAGCTATTCATTTCCTCAACAAAATAGGACTCTTCAAACGTTACCGCCCTATGCCAACAGCTGTTCTTGCTGAGAGAATACGTAAAGAAGTTGCTACTGCGAATAAGGGTATACATACTTTTACTCTTGATAAAATCTTTTGATAGAGATCAATAATAAATGACAACTAATTAGTCAATTAGCTAATTTGTTGTATCTTTGTCTCCTAAATTTACAAATAGAAAGATGAAAAGAATACTAATTTCATTATTCCTTATGACATCTATAGTAGTCAATGCTAAAATAGAACCCATAGAAATACAAGGAGCCGTAGGCAAACTCCGAGAGGTGCTTACTACTCCCGACAATTTTAACCAAAAGAAAATCCCCGTGGTGATTATGTTTCACGGTTTTACTGGAAATATCAACGAGAAAATAAATATCACTATAGCCGAAACCCTTGCCAAAGAAGGTATTGCTTCTGTACATTTCGACTTCAACGGATACGGGAAAAGCGATGGCGACTTCGAGAAAATGAGCCTCGATAACGAATTAGAAGATGCGCGCCGTATTGTTCAGTATGTTGAACAACTGCCTTTTGTGAGTAAAATAGGCATCTATGGTCATTTACAAGGAGGGCTGATCTCAATATTGCTCAGTTCAGAACTCGGCAAGAGTAAAATCAAGGCAGTGGCAATGCTAGCTCCAGCAGTTATCATTCACGATAATATGTTACAAGGGTCTTTTTTTGGCACTACTTTCGACCCCCTAAATGTCCCCGATAAGGTGAGCCTCTTCTCAGGCAAAATTACCGTAAGCAAGGACTATATTCTTTCAGGGCAACGCATAAAGCCTTTTGAAGCCGCTAAGCGTTACAAAGGAAAGGTAAAAATCATTCACGGAACAGGTGATAGAGCTGTACCTTACTCGTATAGTGAATATCTTTTGTATTTCTACAAAAACGCCGAATTAACAATCACTCCAAAAGCCAACCACGTTTTCTCTAACCAAGAAGATATCCCCGCCACCGAGGTAAGTCAATGGATGAAAAAACAACTTAAATAACGTGAGTTCGATATAACACTGACTTTACTTGTTACCTGAATAAAATGAACACTTTCGCAGCCTTAGACTTTGAAACCGCCAACCAATACCGCAGTAGCGTATGCAGTATCGGACTCGTTTTTGTAGAAAACAACGAGATTGTCGATACTTATTACCAACTGATTAAACCTGCACCAGACTTTTATAGTTATTTTAACACCCAAATACACGGTATTTCGCAGCGCGACACCGAAAATGCACCGCTCTTCCCCGAAGTATGGGCAGAAATATTGCCAAAAATAGAAGATTTACCCCTTGTAGCTCACAATAGTATGTTTGATGAAGGCTGTTTGCGGGCTGTATTAGCTTATTACAAGCTTCCACAGCATACTAATCCTTTCTTTTGCACCTGCCGAAAAGCGCGTAAACTCCTCCCTCAGCTTGTGAATCACAAGTTAGACACTGTATCCGCTTATTTTGGGTTTGATTTAAAGCAACATCACCACGCCTTAGCCGATGCCGAGGCTTGTGCACATATCGCTTTAGAACTTTTCAAGTGAGACCTTAAAAAAACTAATGTCAATTATAAACCCTAAACTGCCCGTGGGGCTCACACTATGAATATAGAAGAATTTAGAGACTTTTGCCTATCCCTGCTTGATACGTATGAGAAAATACCCTTTTCGGGGTTCTTTAAAAATGCTGATTCAATCTTAGTTTTTTATGTGGGTACAAAGATGTTTTGCTTCTTTGATATCAATAAGTTTGACAAATGCACGCTCAAATGCAACCCCGATGAGATAGAACAACTCAAAGCAAATTATCAAGCAGTAGAAGACCCTTTTAACCTAAGCAAAAAATATTGGGTGGGTATCCGTTTCAATGAGGATATGCCCGATGATAAAATCAAGGCTTATGTAAAACAATCGTATGATTTAGTAGCTTCTTCACAGAAAAACAAATTAGTAAAATAATGACAACTATGAAAAAAGAAAACCCTAAACGCCCCAAAAATATTGAAGTTCGAGGGGCTAAAGTACATAACCTCAGGAATATAGACGTCGATATCCCCCTCAATAAGATTGTAGGGATTGCCGGCGTATCGGGCTCAGGCAAATCATCTCTTGCCTTAGGAGTTCTCTATGCCGAAGGCTCACGAAGATACTTAGAATCGCTTTCCACCTACACAAGGCGACGAATGACGCAAGCCGAACGCGCTGAGGTAGACGACGTGCGCTACGTGCCAGCCTCCTTAGCACTGCACCAACGCCCTACGGTACCTGGTATCCGCAGTACTTTCGGCACAATGACCGAATTGCTGAACAGCCTCCGCCTGATGTTCTCAAGGCTTGCCAATCACTGTTGTCCTAACGGACACTATGTAAAACCTTCGTTTGCTGTAGCAGCTATGCAAGAAATCACCTGCCCCGAGTGCCACGAACATTTCTACGGACCTGGAGCTGAAGATTTGGCTTTCAACAGTCGTGGTGCTTGCCCTACCTGTGGCGGAATAGGAACCGTCAGAATGGTTGACGAAAACAAGTTAGTCCCCGATGAAAACCTCACTATTGATGAGGGGGCAGTGGTGGTATGGGGTACCCTGATGTGGTCGCTTATGAAAGATGTATGCCGCGAAATGGGCGTGCGTACTGATGTGCCTTTCAAGGATTTAACCCCCGAAGAAAAAGAAATAGTCTACCACGGGCCTGCTGAAAAGAAACATATATTCTACCTAAACCCCAAAACAGGACAAACTGCCGAAATGGATTTTACTTACTACAGTGCTGTGTATAGCGTACAAAACGCTTTGGCTAAGGTAAAAGACGATAGCGGAATGAAACGCCTCGAGAAGTTCCTAAAAGAAGACGTTTGCCACGACTGCCACGGCACAAGGCTTTCTCCAGCGGCACGTGCCCCACGCCTTAGGGGCATTGGCTTAGACCAAGCTACGGCTATGACGCTCGATGAGTTAATGGTTTGGGTAGCAGGCGTCCCCGATTCATTAGAAGAAGCTATGCGCCCAATGGCTAAAAACATCTGCGAAGCCTTTACCGATACCGCCCACCGCCTCATCGATTTAGGCTTGGGATACCTCTCCTTAGACCGTGCAGCAGCTACCCTTTCCACTGGCGAACGCCAGCGCGTACAGCTTGCACGCGCTGTACGCAACCGCACTACTGGGGTGCTCTATGTGTTAGACGAACCCTCTATCGGGCTACACCCTCACAACCTCAAAGGCTTAACAGGGGTGATGGACGACCTCATAGCCGACGGCAATTCGGTGATATTGGTAGACCACGATACCCAAGTACTTACTCACGCCGATGAGATTGTAGAAATGGGCAAAGGCGCAGGGACTAATGGCGGAACCGTCATCGCACAAGGAACGGTAGATGAAATAACACAAAATAAGGAATCGGTAATAGCACCTTACTTATCGCAAGAGAGCAAACTGCCAGCAGAACTCCCAAAAAACGAACTCTTTTCTATGGGAAACATACACCTCTCTACCGATGCTATACACACCGTACACCCTTTAGAAGTGGAAATTCCAAAGGGGAGACTTACAGTAGTTACAGGGGTTTCGGGCTCAGGCAAAACTACTTTAGTGTTAGAGAGCCTAATTCCCGCTTTAGAGGCAAACGCTATGGGGAAGAAATTACCTCAGCACATCAAATCGGTAAAAGCAGAAGGTATTCGTCAGGTAAAGCTCATCGATGCTACCCCTATAGGTATCAATGTTCGCTCTACGGTAGCTACCTATGCCGGTATTCACGACGAACTCCGTAAGATTTACGCCAAAACCCTCGATGCCAAACAGTGCGGCTATAAGGCAGGCGACTTCTCCTACAATACAGGCGACCTCCGTTGCCCTATCTGCGACGGCACAGGGCAAATATCCTTAGATGTGCAGTTCCTCCCCGATGTTGATATTGTGTGCCCTGATTGCAAAGGGAGCAGGTACAAGCGCGAAGCCTATAAAGTATTTCGCACCGCCAAGAATGGCGAAAAATACAGTCTACCCCAGCTGATGAGTATGAGTATAGACCAAGTAATAGAGGTAACTACCGATTTGAAGTTAGTAAATCAAAAACTACAAGTGTTACAACAGTTAGGATTAGGCTATTTGTCGCTTGGCGAAGATACCCCAGGGCTTTCAGGCGGAGAAGCCCAACGCCTTAAGTTAGCCAGCGAAATGGGTAAAGGACAGAGCGATACCGTTTTCGTATTTGATGAACCCACCATAGGGCTACACCCGCAAGATGTACGTGTGCTGCTCGGTGTTTTTCAGAGCCTCCTTAGCTTAGGAGCTACCGTGATAGTGATTGAACACGATTTAGACGTCATTCGCAATGCTCATTATATTATCGATATGGGTCCCGGTGGCGGTGCCGCAGGCGGAAGAATCGTAGCACAAGGCACCCCTCAATCAGTAAAGAATAATGCCAATAGTATTACAGGAAAATATCTATAAACCTAGTAAAATTATAAAAATCCCCGCTGGTAGGCAAAGCCTACCAGCGGGATTTTTATTATAATTAACACATTTGCTAATTGGCTAATTATTTCTATCTTTGCCCTTCATCAATAGCAAACAACGTGTTATCACTTCACCCCTATTATCACCCTATGCAATCGGTTATTCCTACAGAAGAAAAAGAGGTTACCTATACCGAGTTTCTTCCGTGTGAGGCTTTGCGCTCGTTTATCTATTGCTATTGGGAACTGAAATCACCTCCGCGTAACACGCCTTTTTGCTACCGAGTAGTTGCCGATGGTTGTATAGACCTATTTTTTGAGTGCAACAACCCACAGATGAGTTCCCTTATGGGGTATTGCAATACATACATAGAGTTTCCTATAACGGGGGCTTTCCACTATGTAGGGGTACGCTTTCTGCCCAGTGCTTTTCCGCTGCTTTTTGGTCAAGATGCTTTTGAAATCAGCGCACAAGAAATTCCCTTGCGCGAGGTAGTTCCCGCTTTGGCTACTTTTATCGCTCAGCAGTTGGAAACTCCTCTTTCGTTAGCTACCATTGCACAACGCTTGGACAACTATTTTCTCCGTCACCTATCACAACGCCCTTTGCAGATGGACAACCGCTTTTTCTCGGCACTTTTGCAGATATTACAGAGCAAAGGTAGCATACAAATCAATGAGTTGGATACCGGTATCAGTGCTCGACAGTTGCGCCGCCTTTTCGACTACTACATAGGTGATAGTCCTAAGACTTTTAGCAATATTGTACGCTTCCAACATATACTAAGTGTAAAAGCCTATCACAACCATTCTTTTTTAGACACTTATTACGATCAAGCCCACTTTATCAAATCGTTTAAAACATTCTATGGCGATACGCCGAGTAAGGTGTTAGGCTGAAGAATGTCCGTTTTTTACAATCGTATTCCCTGCGCTTGCGGTACTTTTGCCGCCGAATAACAAATACATTATCAGAATGAAATTAAACGCAGGTATTATCACCGAGAAATTAGCCGAGAGCAAGGCTTTCTACACCCAAGTATTGCAATTTGGTGTTACTTTTGAAAACGACTTTTATTTGCTGTTGCACACCCCAAATCAGGAGGCAGAAATCAGTTTTTTGTTGCCTAACCACCCTTCGCAACAGCCTCTCTTCCAAAAACCTTTTACCCAACAGGGCGTATACCTCACCATTGAAGTAGAGAATGTAGATGAGTATTACCACAAGTTAAAAGAGCAGGGAGTACCTATTGCCATAGACTTACGCGAAGAGCCTTGGGGCGACCGCCATTTTGCTATTATAGACCCCAACGGCATCGGTATAGATATAGTAACCTATTCCGCACCTGAATAAAAATGAAAATCCCCGCTGAAAGAGAAATCTCTCAGCAGGGATTTTTTAATTCGCTAATTATTCGCTACCTTTGCCCATAAATATTTATCTTGTAAAAATACTAAAAGTAAAAAAAATGAAGAAAATTTTAATTTTATTACTCATTATGGCAACAACAGCAATCAATGCCAAAACAGAGCCTGTAGAAATACAAGGAGCAGTAGGCAAACTCCGTGGGGTGGTAACTACTCCCGACAACCTAAACGGAAAGAAAGTACCCGTGGTGATTCTCTTTCACGGACTTACAGGGGATATCAACGAGAAAATGCATACTACCATCGCCGAAAGTCTCGCCAAGGAAAATATCGCTTCCGTACGCTTTGACTTCAACGGACACGGAGAAAGTGACGGCTCATTTAGAAATATGACCATCGACAATGAGGTAGAAGATGCCCGCCGTATCGTTCAGTATGTAGAGAAACTCCCCTTTGTAAGCTCTATAAGTATCTTAGGGCATTCACAAGGAGGTGTGGTAGCAATTCTGCTCAGTGGAGAATTGGGAAAGAGCAAAATAAAAACGGTAACCCTACTCGCCCCAGGAGTAATTATCCACGACGATATGCTAAAAGGTTCTTTTATAGGTGCTTCTTTTGACCCGCTGAACGTACCCGAACAGATAAGTATTATGGGAGGAAAAGTAATTTTAGGAAAAGAATACATCTTAGCAGGGCAACGTATGAAACCTTTTGAAGCCGCCAAGCAATACAAAGGTGCCGTAAAACTCATTCACGGTACAGGCGACAGGGCAGTGCCTTACTCATATAGCGAATACCTTACCTATTTCTACAAAAAATCTGAATTAACCCTTATAGACCGCGCCGATCACGGTTTTTCAGGTAAAGAGGATACCTTAGCCCAAGAGGTTACCCAATGGCTGAAGAAACAGTTGTAAATTATAAAACACCCTCCCCATAGATACAAAAACCATCTATGGGGATTTTTTATATCCCTAACTTATAGTAATACCTACACCTCAAAAAAATATTTATAAAATAATATATAGTAAGTTTGCTTATTGTATAAAAACATATTACCTTTGCGCCCGAATAAAGAAGTAAATTTAAATTATATATGAAAGTTTTAATTATCAACGGGCATCCTACAATGGAGACGTCTAACGCCAATAAGGCTATTTTAGAAGAAGTAAAACGCTTGCTCCCTGAGGCTGAAGTAAGTAACTTGCAAGCCCTTTATCCTAACTATCAAATTGATGTAACTGCCGAACAAGCTAAACTTGTAAAAGCAGATGTAATTGTATGGCAGTTCCCCGTGAATTGGTATTCGCTTCCTGCCTTGCTGAAAAAATGGTTAGACAACGTGTTTTCACACGGCTTTGCTTATGGCGACAACAAGCTGATGGGCAAGAAACTCATCCTTTCTTTCACTACCGGAGCACCTGAAGAGGCTTACCAACACGGTGGCGCGCAGAACTATCCGTTTACCGATTTTCTCAATATTCACCGCCAAACTGCCAATCACTGCAAACTGCTATTCCAAGAGCCTGTAATCTCTTATGGAATGAAGTACATTCCAGAGGTAATGCCCAAAGAAGCACTTACAACCTTACAAAAAAGAGCCAAAGAGCACGCCGCTCAATTGGTTGCGCAAATCAAAGAATTAAACTAAGTTTGCAATTGATAAAAATCGCCGTGTGGCAGTGTGTCACACGGTTTTTATTCCATTTATAAATGAAAAAACAGACCTATCAAATATTGGATTATCGTGGCGAGCAAAGACCACGTACAAATGGGCGTTGCGGGAGGATTTGCCCAAGCCTGCCACGGCAAGGCACAGCCTTTGAAGCGTATGCAGGAGGGAGACGGTATTCTCTATTACTCTTCCAAACGCTATTTTGGAAAAGAAGACAAATGCCAAGCCTTCACGGCTATTGGCAGAGTGAAAGATGAGGAAGTCTATGCCTTTCAGATGAGTGAAAATTTCTGTCCATTTAGGAGAAATATTACTTTTGTAGACTGCGAAGAAACGCCCATAGCCGACCTTATCGAGCTATTGGACTTTATCCCTAACAAAAAAGCGTGGGGATATCCTTTTCGCTTTGGTATTTTGGAAATATCCGAAAACGATTTTAAACTTATAGCCTCTAAAATGTTACACAATGACCTCTCAGCACTCAATTTTTAGTTTAAGAGCCGAAGAAAGCTCAGGGCTTTTACTTTGGCAGGTAAGTATGTTATGGCAACGCGGAATCAAAAAAGTGTTGCAACCTTTCGACCTCACACATCCCCAGTTTGTACTCTTGGCGAGTGCCCAGTGGTTCGCCCAACAAGGAAAGGAAATCACGCAGGTATCTTTGGCAAATTTCACCAAGATAGACCCAATGACTACCTCGCAAGTGGTGCGCACTTTGCAGAGCAAAGACCTCATTACAAGGGAAGAACACAAGACCGACACCCGCGCCAAAGTAGTTGCTATCACCGCTCAAGGTGCCGAACTCATCGCGCAAGCCGTCGCTAAGGTCGAGGCTTTCGACGATGAATTTTTCAGTATTTTGGCAACCGAACAGCCCTCGTTCAACGCTCAACTGCACAAACTTTTGACGAATTAGCAGAATCATTTTGCTCCTTGCGATCCTTTATCTAGGTTTTCATATAGGTACTAATAGAGTGAATGCTTTGAAGAAGAGGTAAGAAAGGCACAAAAACTCCTCCCCACTGGTAGCTTTTTCTATCAATGGAGAGGTTTTTTATTCATTTCTTGAATTTGTATACAAAATTCTGTGATTTGTATAACACTATATTAAAAAAGCGCCGTACTTTTGCACCCGTAAAACAATGTAAGGGCGAATCACAATTCACCTATAATAAAAAATTAATAATTAAAAAAAAGAATCATTATGAAAAAAGTAATCGTTATTACAGGAGCAAGCTCAGGAATGGGCAAAGAAACCGCCAAAAAACTCATTGGCGAAGGGCACATCGTTTATACCTTGGCACGTCGTGTTGAGCAAATGGAAGACCTTAAAAACTTGGGTGGACATCCTATCAAAATGGATATTTCTAACGAAGAAGAGGTAACTAAAGCAGTACAAACCATTATAGAAAAAGAAGGGCGTATAGATGTGCTTTGGAACAACGCTGGTTTTGGCTTATATGGTTCGGTAGAAGATGTACCCTTGGAAGAAGCCCGCAAGCAAATGGAGGTAAATGTCTTTGGTTTGGCACTGATGACCCAAAAAGTAGTGCCGTTTATGCGGAAACAAAAATCGGGGTTGATAATCAACACTTCGTCGGTGGGAGGCAAGGTTTATTTCCCTATGGGCGCTTGGTATCACGCCAGCAAACACGCTGTGGAAGGCTTATCCGACTGTTTGCGCTTAGAACTCAAGCCATTTGGAATAAATGTCGTAATCCTCGAACCAGGCTTTATCGCTACCGAATTTGGAAGCGTACTTCTAAACAATTTCGAGAAAATATCCAAAGATTCTGCCTATTCCGAAATGATGAATGCCATCATCAGCAACACAAAAAAAACAGAAGCCGAGGGGAGCAATTCTCAACCGACCGTAATTGCCGATGCTGTGAGCAAAATCATCAAAACCAAAAACCCCAAAACGCGATACAGCGTAGGGAAAATGGCAAAACCGCTCATTTTCTTGCGTAATCTGGTAGGCGACAAGATGTACGACAAAATGGTAACCAGTCAATTGAAATAAAAAATGGATTTATTTTCTTATACACAACAATGGCTCAAGGGCGAACTCCTCGAAGGAAAGCTCGTCCTTGCCTTTGCTATTAGCACGGCTCTTTTGGGAGTTGTTTTTTGGAAATTCGGTTCTACCCCCACCGCTAAAGCCCTTTTGATACCGCTTTTGGTAGTAGGCGCTATCTATACCGCTGTGGGCACTACCCTGATTACCTCCAACGCTAAGTACAACACTACTTTTACCACCGAATATAAGGAAGACCCTACCGCTTTTGCCGAGAAAGAAAAAGCACGCGTGGAAGGTTTCCAATATCAGTATGTAATTTCTAAGGCAGTGGCTACCGTTTGTTTTGTACTTACCTTGCTTATCTTTTGGTTTTCCAAAAGTTACACTTGGCAGGGTATAGGTATTGGGCTCACCTATTTTGGATTAGTAGGTTTAGTAGTCGATTATTTCTCCCAACAGCGCGCTGAGGCTTATTACGAACGTATTTTACAATTTATCAATGGCTAATAATCTCTCAGTTATACATTTAGAGCGTATTGCTCAGCTCTACCAATGGCTTCCCAAAGATAGTATGCAACATCCTTTGGTAGCAGTCGTTGATTTTTCTAAATACCAAGAAGCTTTTCAGCAAAACATAGATTTTACATTAGGTTTTTATGCTTTACTGCTGAAAAATCATTGTGTGAACAAAATGAAATACGGGCAACAAAGTTGTGATTTCGACAACGGAAGCCTTGTGTGTATCGCTCCACAACAAATCATTAATTCAGGCGAAGCTAATATTTCATTAGCAGAAGAAGTATCAGGGTGGGGGCTATTCTTTCACCCTGATTTACTCAAAGGGACTCCTTTAAGTAGAAGTATTCGTGAATATACTTTTTTTGACTATGAGATTAATGAAGCGTTGCACCTTTCCGAAAAAGAGAAAAGTCGCCTTAATGATATCGTTGCTCTCATAGAAAGAGAGCTTTCGGAGAATATAGATAAGCACAGTCAGCGACTTATTGTCAGCAATATAGAGCTGTTGCTCAATTATTGTATGCGCTATTACGACCGACAGTTTATCACACGCCGTGCCACCCATAGCGATACCCTCGCCAAGGTGGAGGAAATACTTAGCACTTATTTTTCCGATCCACAAAGCACTGCTCAAGGCTTGCCCTCGGTAAAATACCTTGCCGATAAGGTGTGTTTGTCTCCTAATTACCTCAGCGACCTACTCAAGAAAGAAACGGGAATGAACGCCCAAGATCACATCCATTCCCACCTGATAAAAGAAGCTCAATACCTACTTACCTCCACCAACAAGAGTGTAAGCGAATTGGCTTTTGAGTTAGGCTTTGATTACCCGCAATATTTTTCTCGTTTGTTCAAGCAGAAAACAGGGCTTACCCCCAATGCGTATAGAGCAGCTCAACTCAATTAGCAAATATATAAAAAAGAATGCTTAAAAAATTTCTAAAACGTATGTTATACACTATCCTTATCCTCATTGCGGCAATAGGCATTGGGGCTGTTATAATCTTCAACTTACCGAGTTTTGGCAAAACACCTTCGGGCGAACGCTTGGCACGTATACAGCAATCGCCCAACTACCGCGAGGGCAAGTTTCAAAACTTAGAACCTACTCCACAGCTTACTTCTGACGACAATATACTGAAAACTGCTTACCATTACTTCTTCCCCGATGTGCAAGACCTCAACCCAAGCACGCCCATCCCTGCGGTACAGACCGATTTGCAGTCGCTGCCCAATAATGCAATGGTATGGTTAGGACATTCTTCTTATTTGCTGAATGTGAATAATACCCGCGTGCTTGTAGACCCTGTGTTTCATTCGGCTTCTCCTTTTTCGTTTATGGTAAAACCTTTCAAGGCAATTTACAACTATTCGTCTGCCGATATGCCCGATAGCATTGAGGTACTCGTACTCACCCACGACCATTGGGATCATCTTGATTATACAGCGATGAAAGAGCTGAAAAACCGCATTCAGCACGTAGTTTGTCCGCTGGGTGTAGGGGCGCATTTAGAGTATTGGGGCTTCGACCCTACTAAAATCACCGAGATGGATTGGCAGGAGGACACTACTGTGGCGAATCTTAAATTCACCTGCTTGCCTACTCGCCATTTCTCAGGACGCGGACTTAAGAGCGCTTCCACTTTATGGGGTTCGTTTATGCTTGAAACAGGTGCTTACACTATCTATATTGGGGGTGACAGCGGTTATGGTAAGCACATCGCCGAAATAGGCAAACGCTTCCCTCATATTGATTTAGCCCTAATGGAAAACGGACAGTACAACCTTAATTGGCGCTATATTCACTTCTTGCCCGAAGACTTACGCAAAGCCTTGAACGAAATAGGCGCCAAGCGTTATTTCACAGGTCATAACTCTAAATTCACCTTGGCGCAACACCCTTGGTATGAACCTATGCGCAATGTTCAAGCTTATGCCAAAGAAGATAACCTAAATATCATCACCCCTAAAATAGGCGAAGTTGTACATATCGACCAGCCCGATGAAACCTTTGATGTATGGTTTAATTAGTAGAAGCCGTAGTACCTCAAAATTATTTATATTATGCCATTGGATATTGTTATTTTTAAGCAAGGAAAGGAGAAGGAATATGTGTCAATTGATGAAAAACTACATCAATTGATGTTTTCTCAAGACGCTATAAAACAAGGTAGAAGCAGAGAGCTCTCTAAAATTAAGGATTATTACCTTACAGATGTTATTTTTATGGGAAAAACACTTACAAACTTTGTTGAAGACCTTAAAACGCTTTCACTTCCTGAACTTTCTCCTATAATAAAACTATTAGAGCAAGCAGAAATAGAGAAAATACGTATAAGTGGAGACTAAAATAAATAGATGATGACGGTTATTGATATAGTGATCTATTCAGTAAAAATATAAAAAATACCCTCCCCACTAGTAGGAAATACTATAATCGGGGAGGGTTTTATTTGCAAATTAGCTAATTTTCAAATTCGCTAATTATTCCCTACCTTTGCACGATTTTAAATTCTATTATAAAAATGAATACAGAAGCAATTAAAATTTACGAAAAATGGACACAGATGTGGAATGGAAATCTCGATCTTGCCGATGAGATTTTATCTCCTACTTTCAAAGCGCACTTAACCTCCGACTCTACCCCTCCTCCGGCACCTGTAATCGATATACCCAGTGCCAAAGCGTGGATTAATACCATTCGCTCTAAGGCAGATGCCTTACATTATGAGATTGTACTCGGACCCTTTCGCGATGAGGACTTTATCTCTGCTTATTGGCGCGTAACCGCTACCTTAGGAGATAAAAAGGCAGTGAAAGTAGGTACTGATTTTCTAAAAATTAAAGACGGGAAAATCACCGACTGCTGGACGATGAACAACAGAGAATAAAGAAAAGCGTTTTCCCTTGTGCTACGCATAGCGCAAATGCTTTTTTAGGTAACGGCATAGCCAAAAACAGCAACACAAAGGGTGTTTTAGGTATTTTTCAGTTGAAAAAACCTTACAAAAACACTTTATGGACTTGTGGCATTTTTCCCAAAGGCTAACTTATCACTTGGGCAACCTTTGGCATTTTAAAAAAAGATAGAAAAACGAATATTTTAGGCTTTTTCCTACGGGAAAAAGCCTAAAATATTTATAAAGATACCCTTTTCTTGCGGGCAATGGGTAGTTATGGGAGTTTTTTTTAGAAGTTTTATAAAGAATGAGAGTATACAAATAAATGAAATATATTCAAAATTATAGTACTTAAATAAAAATATTATTTTTTCATAATCAAAAAATAATATAGAAAAACATATGTGATTTAAAAAAAAATCGTACCTTTGCAATCATAAATCAATAAACTATTTTATAGATGATGAATAACCTTGTAGGAATTATTAAACAATCATTAGATAACATATCATATTTATATTATTTATTATTGATATTTTGCTATGCATTTCTTATTGCAGATATTTTAAGTTTATGGTATTTAGATAATCCTATAACTAAAACTATTGGGACATCAATTAACATCGTAAATATACTTATATTTATGATTTGTTTTATGTTTTGCTATTTTATAGGTATGTTTATAACTTTAATTAGAAATTTGATTTCTCCTCCAAAAAGTGATTATTATGAAAAAGAAAAAATGTCATTAAATGAGATGAGGGAAAGATCTGTTATTGAAGATAATAAAATAATGTATGAGGAATATAAATTTCTTATAAAAGAAAAAAACATACAAGAAAATGGAGAATGTTTTATATATATGATAATAATTATGGGATTTATAGACCTACTTTTTAATGAAAGCTGTTTAAGAATATTATGGAATTATAATATATTATTATTTATAGTGCTCATAGGAACATTAATATCATTTCTTTATTTCTCGACAGGCAGAAATAGTAGAGATTACACAGGATTTAGTAAGGAAAAGAATACAAAACAGCAATAATGTTATCACTTGTTATACTACAATAATAACTAAAAAACAAATTGGAATTATAAAATAGAAAAATACTAAGGATATATTATAAGCTTGCTATATGCGCTCCTACATTATCAATATCTTTCCAATCAATTTTAATAGTACCACCTTTATGTTTATCATTTAAATATTTCTCAAAGTCTTGTTTTAAAGAATTATAATTTTCTATCTTTATAGAACCATATTCAATACAATATTTACTTTTTCCATTATATAGTTCAATTATTTTTGTGTTTTTAAATAAATCTCTAATACAGTTTATTGCAAAAAATTGTATATAACTACTATATATGTATGTAGAATGCACAAATGAATTAGCCCATCTATTTATTTTCATAATCATATCTATATTAAAAGGAAGTTCTATTCTTGAATTTTTCTTTTTAACTTCTTTTTTTATGAATTCCCAAGCTACTTGCGTAAATTTTTTGATTGGAATACCATTTCCATCTAATATTAAATTATATCCTATTAAATTTTTACCATAAATCTCTAATAGTTGTCTTATTTGGAACATTACAACAGGTTTTAAGTCTCTTAAATATAAATTATCAATTTTATCATATTCTTCAATAAAAAATAAATCATTAATGGAGGAAGAAATATCACGAGTACTTAGATAAGGTCTTCTCCCACTTGTAATAACTATTTCATTAGAAAATTTATTTATATAATATTCAACTTTTGCTATTAGCCATTCTAAATCACAATATAGAGAGGATATAACTTCTTTATATCTATGAACATATTTAATTTTAATAGATTTTTTTAAATATTCTATATATTCTTTTGATACAAATAAACTTTTTTTCAAATACTCAATAAAATGTTGTTCATTCTTAAGCTGATCTAAAAATATTATTTCTGCTATTTTATTATTATCATACTTCTTCCCTTTAAGAATTGAATCAACATAGTCTATATACCAATCAAAAAAAATATTGTGTTTTTTGTATAAATTAGTCTTATCTTTGTATTTTATATCTTTTCCTAAATTTATAAAGGCATCTATTAATTCTCTTAATTTCTTAATTTCAAGAATATATTCTATATTTCCATTAAAACTTTGGTGTTTTAGAATAAGGAGATTATTACATTTATTAGGAGTTTTTTCAAGCATAATTTATTCTTTATTTATATTATCATTTTGAAAATGCAAAAATATATTTTTTTATTTGAATATAAAAGATTATAGCTATAGATTTCACTAACTAATTACAAATCTGTATGTATTTTATAAATTCTTAATTTTTATAAAAAATATTACTCTACCTCTTGTCAATTCAAAAATAATTCGTACTTTTGTAGTAGAAAATTAACAGCTAAAAGCACAAAAATATCAAAACTATGGGAATTAAGCTATTACAAAAAGCCCGTATCACTGAGGTGGATGATACTTCCGACCGCCTCGTGACGCTCTTCAAGAGCGAAACCGCCCTCGCTGAGGACGCTTTTCTCAAATCTCTATTTACCGAAATGGAAACGCTCTCGGCTAACCTTACCGAGGCTATCAAGCGCGACAAAGGAGTCTCCGAACTCGAAAAGGCTGACAAAGTGCGCAACAATGCTATTCGCACCTTTTCCAAGGTAATCGAAGGTTATCGCGCTATGCCCATCGCTACCGTTAAGCAAAAGGGCGAACGCCTGCACAAGGTTTTTTCCAAGTATGGGTTACGACTTATCCAGAAAAATTATACGGATAAATCGTCCTATATCGCTGCGCTTCTAAAGGATTTGCAATCCCCAGACCTTACGACCCTCATAGCCGAACTACAAGGGGTAACCGAATG
Source organism: Capnocytophaga sp. oral taxon 412 str. F0487 (assembly GCF_000271925.1). Classification (NCBI taxonomy): domain Bacteria; kingdom Pseudomonadati; phylum Bacteroidota; class Flavobacteriia; order Flavobacteriales; family Flavobacteriaceae; genus Capnocytophaga; species Capnocytophaga sp. oral taxon 412. Next base: position 30,893 of record NZ_AJZR01000027.1, read on the forward strand.
TATAGACGGAATACGGCAGGCGCAAGAGGCGTTCAATACGCATCGTGTAAGTTATGAGAAAACGTTGGCGCATAACGTAAAACAGGATTCAGCTACTCAGATGAAAGCCCCTATGTTCACGCTCATCAACGAAAAGCTCGTGCCTTACGCCACTACAATGAAAATGGTAGATGCGACCAAGTACCGCCACTTCGCTGATACTGTAACACAAATCATCACCGATACAAACACTGCCATTAAAGTACGTTCCACTCGCAGTGCCAAAGGTAAAGACACCCCAACGACTCCCGCCAAGTCATAAGCTTTTGGAAAAGATACAAAACCCTCCCCACTTGTAGGAAATATTACCAGTGGGGAGGGTTCTATTAACAAATTCACTAATTTTCAAATTCACTAATTAATTCTTACCTTTGCCCCCGAATTTATAAATAAAAGAAAAATGAAAAAGATTTTTATTATCAACGGGGGACAAGAATTTCACGGAGGTGGCGGTACCCTCAACGCCAGTATAACAGAATGGACACGCCAAACACTTGAGGAACTGGGCTATCAGGTGCAGTCTACTTGTATTAATGACACGTACGACCCCAGAGCAGAAGCGGAAAAGATAGCAGGTGCCGATGTGATTATTTATCATACGCCTATCTGGTGGTTTCAGTTGCCTTATGGCTTAAAGCAATACATCGATGAGGTATTTATTGCAGGAATGGACATCATTTGTCCTAATGACGGTCGTTCGAGTGCTAACCCTGATATCAATTATGGTACAGGCGGACTATTGCAAGGTAAAAAATATATGGTTACCACTACATGGAATGCGCCCTTAGGAGCTTTCACTCAGCCGAATGATTTTTTCGACCAAACATCTGTAGACAATGGGGTGCTATTTGGTTTCCACAAGATGAATAAGTTCGTAGGACTCTCGCCTTTGGAAGGCTTTCATTTCTATGACGTAAGGAAAAACGGTACTCCCGAAAGAATTGAAGCCTACAAACAAGCCTATATCGCCCATCTGAAGAATATCTTTGGGAATAAATAAAGAAAAACGGTTACTTATAAAAAAGTAACCGCTTTTTTATTTTTTATTCCGTTAGGAAAGTTCCTTTTTCAAGCACAATTTTATTTCCCCATTGGGTAAGGGCATCGAGTATAGGCAAAAAAGATTTTCCTAAGTTGGTGAGCGAATAGATAGCCACCAAAGGAGGTTTCTTGCCATAGACAACTTTAGAAATAAGCTCATCGTTTTCCAATTGTTTTAGCTGAATACTGAGCGTAGTTTCGGTTACCGAATAGAGGTCTTTTCTCAGTTCGCTAAATCGCTTTTCACCTTCTTTAAGATGATACAAAATCACGGCTTTCCATTTTCCTCCTATCAAATCCATCGCTACGGCAATGGTGCAAGGATAGTTTTTTTCTCCTAAGCGAACGCTGGGGGCAGTACACTCTATTTTTGTTTCCATAGTAGTTGAAATTATAAAGTATCTATTTAGATAGTTATTGCCAGATTGAAAGTTGTACTATAATTTTGCGCCAAAATTAAAAAATAATTTCGATATGGCATTAGTAATTTTAGCACACCCCCATTTTGACCAATCGATAGCCAATAAGGCTATCATAGAGGAACTTTCTCGTAGCGACATGGATTTTGAAATCAGAAATTTATCAGCGCTATACCCTACCTTTCAAATAGATGTAAAAGCAGAGCAAGAAGCCTTACTCAAGCATCAAGAGGTTATCTTTCAATATCCTTTTTATTGGTATAATATGCCAGCGATACTCAAGCATTGGTTTGATGAGGTTTTCACGTATCAGTTTGCTTATGGTTCACAAGGAGATAAGCTCAAAGGGAAATATTTTATCCCAAGTTTTACTGTTGGGGCACCTGAAAGTGAATATCACACTTTGGGAGAACACCATTTCAAAGTATACGAGTTCTGTAAGAACTTAGCGCAAACGGCTTATTATGCGCAGATGAAGTATGTAGAGCCTCTATATTTTCACGGAACATCAGTAAATGCAGGTTATACCAAAGAGGATATAGAAGCAAAAGCCAAAGCGCAAGCCCAACGATTGTTAGCATTTCTTTCTTCGCTGAAATAACACACAAATTAGGATTAAAAAGTACCCTCCCCACTGATAGGAAATACTACGAGCGGGGAGGGTTTTATCAATTATCAATTGCCAATTGTCAATTGTTTTGTACCTTTGCCTCATCGGAAGGTTATTTTATGTCTCAAAAAACCAAAGTTTTCAATAAATTATTAGCCCATTATGGCAAGCAATATTGGTGGAATGACCCCAATCGCATTACCGACTGGATTTCGATGATTCTCATTCAGCAAACCACTCAAGAGAATACCGAAAAAGCCCTTGCTAACTTAGAGGGCAAGCTCTCGGTAGAGGCTTTACACGCTATGGAACTGAACACTTTACAGGAATATATACGTCCGGCAGGCTTCTACAAGCAAAAAAGCACTTACATCAAAGCCCTGATGGAATGGTACGTGTCGCACGGAGCTTCCTTACAAAAGTTTGAAGCTATCCCTACTGAGGAGCTTCGCAAGGAACTACTCTCTATCAAAGGTGTGGGCGAAGAAACTGCCGATGCAATGTTGTTGTACATTTTTGAGCGAAAGGTGTTCATAGCCGACCAGTACGCTATACGACTTTTGAACCGACTGAATCTTTCTACTGCACAAACCTATAAAGCCCTACGCGAAGAGTGTATGCCCTTAGTGGCTAAAATTCCCTTAGAAACCTGCCAAGAATGGCACGCTGTGATTGATGTACACAGCAAGGCTTACCGCAAAGGTTTTACCGATGAACAGTGGTTATTAGAATAAATTATGAGCAAAATATGGAAAAATATCATTGCCCAAACACAAGAAGAAGTAAAGGCAACTTTTCAAGAACTATACGCTTCTGTAGATTTCGGAGCTTATATAGCCCCGAAAGATTACTTTGTGTCTTACATCTTTAAAACAGAGGAAGAACTGAGCAAAGCAAAGGAAACAGGCTTACTGCAAAAGATAAACGACTATCACCAAAAACTATTGCGTGAGCAACAATACCCTGAGGAAGGTATAAAGGACTGTACTTTTGCCTCTCAGGAAGATTGCGACAAGGAGTGGAACGGAAATTGGTATTATTATTACAAGTAAACAAACAACATCACAGCGAACTATCAAGAGAAGATAAAAATAAAACAAGTGGAAAATATAAAGTTCTCCGAAGAGCTAGTGGACAGAGAAGATTTCTTCTTTGTAGGCTATTGCGAAGCCCTCGAAACTCATTTAATGACGGTTTTTGTGAGTTGGGCAGACGATAAACAAATCTAACAGTATTACCAAATAATTGTAAGTATGATAAAATCAGTTTTAATAGTAGGACTTGGGAGCTTTATGGGCGGAGTTTTTCGTTATATGCTTTCAGTAGGATTGAGCAGATGGGGTAAAATATTGTCCTTCCCGATAAGTATTTTTATGGTAAATATATTGGGGTGTTTCTTGATAGGAATACTCTACGGTTATTTCAAGAATAAAGAAGTAGATAGCTATCTAATTTTATTACTAATGACAGGCGTTTTGGGAGGCTTCACCACGTTTTCTACTTTTTCATTGGAAGTACTGCATTTATTTCAGCAAAATGAACTACTAAAAGCTACTTTTTATGTAGTAGGAAGTGTAGGATTAGGAATTTTGGCGTGCTTTTTGGGATACATTATAGGCAACAGGTAAAAGGTTAATAGATTAAGCTAGCAATAGCTGTTTTTTATAGTCAAACAAAAATAGATTGCGACTCAATAGGCTTGTTCTTAAAGGGCGATTTACAAATCGCCCCTACAATATACTGAAAAAGCGACTGATTATCAGTGTATCAACTTTGCCAAAGGGGCAAGTCGCACAAGCAAAACTTTGGCAAAGTGTAGCGACGCAAAATTTGCAAACCAATTCTGATAGACTGTAAATTAAAAGTTTTTACATTAAAAAATATATACGACAATGAAGAAATTTTTGTTAGGAGTAGCTGTGGCTGTAGTAGCCTTGCTATTAATAAAGTATTTTACTGATAAGAAAGAAGACAAAGAGAGATTGGAGGCTGATACGGCTCTGATACAAACGCAAATAGCCAACGTAAGCAAGTTGGTTGTTACTGAAGGACATTTTGCAGAAGTACTCTCGTATACCGATACTCAAAAGTACTTTATGGATTTGCTTTCGTTTGATAAGAAAATCCTCACAGTAGTAAATGCTGATGTAACGGTAGCTTACGACCTGCACAAAATCAGCTATGAGGTAAACGAAGAGCAAAAGAAAGTCATCATTAAATCGCTACCAGAGGCAGAGGTAAAGATATACCCAACGATGAAATATTACGACGTGAGCCAGAGTCAGGTGAACCCTTTTACTCCTACCGATGTAGAGAAGATACAGAAGAAGGTAAAAGCCGAGTTGGAACGCAAAGTGAATGCTTCAACCCTAAGGAGCAATGCCGAAAATCGATTGCTTACCGAACTTTCTAATCTTATTTTTGCTACCCGAGCTGTGGGCTGGACGTTAGAGTACCAAAATACGCCTATTGAGAGTAGAGAAGATTTTAAAATGCTGAAACCATAACAAAAGTGTATTAGTTTTGATTATTTTCTGTATATTTGCCCCATAAATCAAATATTGAATATTCACTTATGAAAACGGAAAAACAATTAAATATTAAATATAGCGTTTTTGAGAGGGTTACTGACCTGCCAAAAAAAGCACAAGAACTAATGCAACAAGCGATTATGGCTAGAGAAAATGCTTATGCTCCTTACTCCAAATTTAAAGTAGGAGCGGCGGTTCGTCTTAAAAACGGACAGATTTTCATAGGTTCTAATCAGGAGAATGCTGCTTATCCGTCGGGGTTGTGTGCTGAAAGAGTGGCTATTTATCAGGCTTCTACCCAATGTCCTGATGAAGAAATAGAGATGATTGCTATTTCGGGTACTGCCGAAGACCCTACTTGTTACCCTGTTTCTCCGTGTGGAGCGTGTAGGCAATCACTTTCAGAATACGAGACTAAGCAGAAAAAGCTAATACCTGTTTATTTTATGGGAGCAGAAGGGAATATCATCAGAACAGCTTCTATCAAAGATTTACTACCTTTTCTTTTTGACGGTAGTTTGATGTAAAAGTGCGAGCCACAAGGGCAGGTGAGAGTTAATAGATAAACGTGAAAAAGAAATATAAAGAGTAACTGCTATAAGGCAATGGTATGAAAAACCATTGCCTTATTTTTTGCAAAAGAGAGGGATTTGCAAAAGTGCATTATCGGAGTATTTCGGATATACACGGAAGATATCGAAGATAGGGTTATGGTATAGTTAGCTTATAGAAA
>NZ_AJZR01000028.1:0-44183 GCF_000271925.1 Capnocytophaga sp. oral taxon 412 str. F0487
CTTCTATACCAATCGTCCAAGATTCGTATAAGCTTCCTATAAGCTCTCTATAAGCTAACCCCACCCTCCTTACACCTTTTTTTCACCAAAACCTATCTCAACCCTCTTCCGAAACCCTCCGTTTCCTTCCGAATCCTCCAGCCCTTCCTCTAACTTGTCCGACCCGTCTGAAAACTCCCACCCGTCCATTCCCTTTGGTGGTATTTCTGGTATTATCGGTATTATTGGCATTTACCTCATTTTCTCATTTTCTAATTTCCTCATTTCCTAATGTTATTTGTATACAACCTAACACTTTTTTTCTTACCTTTGTAGCTTAATATAAAACATTCTTACTTTCTAAGTATACTAACCAATGAAAAAGCAACTTTTCTTTATCACACTCTTACTCCTTACCGCCTTTGCTTGTGCACAAAAAAAGCCTATTAAAGTGGCGTGTGTAGGCAATAGTATTACCTATGGCTATGGCATTGAAAACCGCGAACAAAACAGCTATCCTTCGGTGCTCCAACGTCAGTTAGGAAAAAGCTATGAGGTGGAAAACTTCGGTCATTCAGGAGCTACTTTGCTCAGCAAAGGGCATAAGTCTTACATTCAGCAAGAAGAATACAAAAAAGCACTTGCCTTTGCAGGAGATATTGTGGTCATTCACTTAGGTATTAACGATACCGATCCCCGCAACTGGCCTAACTACCGCGATGATTTCGTAAAAGATTATCTGTCTCTCATCGCTTCGTTTAAAAAAGCGAACCCCAAAGCGCGTGTTCTCATTGCTCGTATGACCCCACTCGCACATCGCCACAAGCGATTCGAATCTGGCACCCGCGATTGGCACGCCGAAATACAACAAGCCATAGAGCGCATCGCCAAGCAAGCGGGCGTCCAACTTATCGACTTCCACGAGCCTCTATATCACTTCCCTCAAATGCTCCCTGATGCGGTACACCCTAATGTTCAAGGGGCGGCTATCTTGGCACAGGTAGTTTACAGTGCCATTACAGGCGATTACGGAGGTTTGCACCTCCCCGCTATCTATTCCGATAATATGGTGTTGCAACACGGCATACCTCTCACCCTGGGTGGCATCGCCAATACAGGTACTAAAATCACTGTGAAGATAGGCAAACAGCAACTCACCACTACCGCCGATAGCAATGGCAAATGGCAAGTAACCTTATCGCCACTTACTGCCAAAGAAACCTATACGCTCCAAATCACAGCAGGTAAAGAAAAACGCACCTTTACCAATGTAGTAGCCGGCGAAGTATGGCTTTGCTCAGGGCAATCGAATATGGAGTTTTATATGAACCAAACTTCTACGGGCGAAAAGGATATTCCGCAAGCCGATAATCCTAATATCCGCCTGTTTGATATGAAAGAAAGGTGGCGTACCGACCCCGTAGAATGGAATCCCTCAGTATTAGATTCGCTCAATCATTTACAATATTACCGCCCTGCTCAGTGGCAAGTGTGCTCTCCTAAAACAGTAAGCCATTTTTCTGCGGTAGCTTATTACTTCGGGCGTACTCTCCAAAAAGATTTGGATATGCCTGTGGGGCTCATTTGCAATGCTGTGGGGGGCTCACCTACCGAAGCGTGGATAGACCGCCGTACTTTGGAATACAACTTCCCAAGTATACTTTATAATTGGCGTGAAAACGATTTTATAATGGATTGGGTGCGCTCTCGTGCTTCCGAGAACATCAAAAAGTCTACGGATAAGCTCCAACGTCATCCCTATGAGCCTACTTATTTATTCGAAGCGGGAATACTCCCTTTAAATCATTATGCTATCAAAGGGGTAATATGGTATCAAGGCGAATCGAATGCGCATAACAAGGACGCTCATAGCAAGTTATTCCCTCTATTGGTGAAGAGTTGGCGCACTGAGTTTGGCAATCCACAAATGCCTTTCTACTACGTACAGTTATCCAGTATCAACCGTCCGTCGTGGGGTTGGTTTAGAGACAGTCAACGTCGATTGATGAAAGATATACCACACAGTGGAATGGCAGTATCTTACGACCACGGTCACCCCACCGATGTACACCCAAAGAACAAACAACCCATAGGCGAACGCTTAGCGCAATGGGCTTTGAATGATACTTATGGCAAGACAAATATAATCCCTTCAGGACCCTTGTTCCGTTCAGCGACTTTTAGTGGGAAAGTAGCCACTGTTTCTTTTCAGTATGCACAAGGCTTGCACACCGCCGATGGCAAGCCCTTACGCGGTTTTGAACTTTCTGACGGCAATGGTATTTTCTACCCTGCTACCGCCGAAATAGTAGGTGAAGAAGTGAAAGTAACCAGCAATCAAGTCGCTACCCCTAAAGTCGTGCGCTATGCTTTTACCCCTGTTACCGACGCCAATTTAGTAAACCAAGCCAACCTCCCCGCCAGCACCTTTACAAGTGAAGAATAATGGTTAGAGGTTAACGATTAGTGATTAATATAAAGCTGTCGCTTTTGCATCGCGTTTCCCCCTCTCTGAGGCAGAACTGGTTTGCAAATTTTGCATCGCTACACTTTGCTAAAGTTTTGCCTGTGCGGCTCGCACCTCATTTCCTCATTTTCCACCTACCCGTGCGACAGGCACCTCACACCTACGACCGAGTTTTCTTGAGAGCTTCGGCTACATCGTTATATGTTACAGTTTTATCTTTAAAATAAGAAGAAAGTACACGTTTTTCCTCTTCGGTAGCCCCTAATTGGTTAAAAATGTTGTTCAAGTGCATTTTCATATGCCCCTTCTGGATTCCCAGACTAATCAGCGAGCTTACAGCCGAAAAGTTCTGTGCTAACCCCACACAAGCCACTATTTGCATTAGCTCGCGAGCGTTAGGCTTTTCAAGGATTTCAAGAGCCGTTTTCACCAAAGGGTGCAATGTAGTAAGTCCGCCCACGGTGCCCAAAGCCAAAGGCAGTTCAAGGGCAAAGAAGAAAGTATCGCCCTCTATCCACGCAGCCGATAAGCTCTTGTACTGTCCGCTACGAGCAGCATAAGCGTGCGCACCAGCTTCTATGGCACGAAAATCATTACCCGTAGCCAAAACTACCGAGTCAATACCGTTCATTATACCTTTGTTGTGAGTGGTAGCACGGTACACATCAGCATTGGCAATAGCGAGAGCTTGCACAAATTTCTTCGCAGCTTCAGCACCTTTTAAGTGGGCAATCTCCAACTCCTCAATAGGGCATTGCACTTTTGCGCGCACCAAACAGTTAGGCACATAGTTCGAGAGTATCGACATTACGATTTCATACTTATCACCGATAGAGGCGTCTCGTTCCGCTTCTTCTCTAAACGTCTGCGCAAAGGATTCTAAGCATGAATTGATGAAGTTCGCACCCATAGCGTCTAAGGTTTCAAAAGTAGCCGAAAGCTGATAATAGTGCGCCAAAGCATCGGTTTTGTCCACTAAGGTAAGAGAAGTAATACCGCCCCCGCGTTTTTCCATATTGGCAGTAATGGGTTGTGCTTTAGCGAGCATCAAGGGTTGTATGTGGTTGAAGAAGTTTTCTAAATTAGTTTTTTCACCGTAGAAGAAGAAATGTACGTGCCCTGTTTTTTCGGTAGAAAGCACTTCGGTATGAAAACCACCACGGCTTTGCCAGAATTTAGCCGCCCTGCTAGCAGCTGCCACCACCGAACTCTCTTCAATAGCCATAGGTACAGTATAAGTGCGCCCGTTGATGAGAAAGTTAGGCGCTACCGCAAAGGGCAGATAGTAGTTAGAGACTGTATTTTCAATAAACTCGTCGTGCAGTTTCTGAAGGTCAGTATCAGCGTTGTGGTACTTTTCAAAAAAAGAAGCAGCATTCTCTATATTAGGGAAATAAGTATCGCAAAGCCACGCAATCTTTTGGGCTTTGGTAAGTTTAGAAAAACCGTCTATCTGTTTCATCAGTTGTTAAGTATTAGAGTTCAGCTTTTAGTTTGGGAGGCAAAGGTAATAATAATTAATATATTCGCAAGTTTGTTCATTTACAAAATATTTTGTATCTTTGTACTTTAAATAACAAAAATCAATATAGAATGAAAAGAACAAAACTATTTTTAGCTGTAATGTTATTCAGCAGTATAGCGATGTTACAGGCACAAGTAAAGCCAGGTTTAGAAGTGAAAATAGGAGGCAATATAGCAGGACTTTATTACGCCGATTCTTCTAATAGTGATAGAACTTTTACCCCAGGTTTTCATACGGGGGCGTTGTTCAGTTTGAACTTCCCTACCGGATTTGCTCTTGAAACAGGTTTAATGCTCAACACCAAAGGACAAGCCTATGAGTATAAATATAAAGAAGGTAAAGAAAAACAAATCAGCGAGTTGCATTACACTTATGGTTATTTAGAGATGCCTTTTTATGTAGGCTATAAACTTAAACTCAGGAATGTAAAACTCGTTTGGAAAGCAGGTCCTTATGTAGCAGCTGCTTTGTGGGGCAATAGTCGTGAAGAATGGGCTTACTACAAGAAAGATAAGTTAAAAGACTATAAAGTAACCAATCGCCATTCCCTCAGCATAGGTAATCGTTCTTCTGATGATTTACGTCCTTTTGATGCAGGATTAAACTTAGCCACAGGCGTAGAAATCAAACGATTTACAGCAGGCATTCAGTACGGTATTGGTTTCAGCGATGTGCTCCCTAACCGTTCTGAGAGTACCTCAAACCAAGTGTTTAGCCTTTCAGTAGGATACAGAATATTTTAAATAGGAAAGTATAGTATAAAATAAAAAACAAAAGCCTCAGCGTAATGCTGAGGCTTTTGCAATTCCTAATCCTTAAAAATATGAAAAATTTCCTCTATGAAGAAGATCTCGTGGTACCTCCAGGAATCGAACCAGGGACACAAGGATTTTCAGTCCTTTGCTCTACCAACTGAGCTAAGGTACCTTCTTTCATTACGGGTGCAAAAGTAATACTATTTTCGAAACTTGCAAAATATTGAGCAAATATTTTGCAAGTTTTTTATTCTTTATTTTATAATTTACTAATATTCAGGTTTGTCTTTTGGATATTTTGCCATAAACGACTCTACTTTTTTCACCATATTTTCCGAACCACAGAAGAAAGGCACCCGCTGATGTAGCTTTGTAGGCTTGATGTCCATTATACGTCCATAACCATCTGAAGCTTTACCTCCTGCTTGCTCAGTAAGAAAAGCCATAGGATTGCACTCATAAAGCAGGCGTAATTTACCTCGTGGCGTACGTGTACCTTGCGGGTAAATATAAATCCCACCTTTGAGCATATTGCGATGAAAATCGGAGACCAAAGAACCTATATATCGAGAGGTGTAAGGACGGTCGTCCTCTAATGCTTGGCAATATTTGATATAATCTTTTACTCCTTGTGGGAAATGCACATAATTTCCCTCATTAATCGAATAAATATTACCATTTTTGGGATATCTCATATCAGGGTGAGAAAGGTAATAAGTACCGATAGAAGGGTCGAGTGTAAAACCGTTTACTCCGTGTCCTGTAGTGTAGACTAACATAGTAGAAAGCCCATAGACCACATACCCTGCCGCCACTTGCTTCTTGCCTTCTTGCAAGAAATCTTCCAATTGTACAGGTGTACCTATGGGAGTTATACGTTTGTAGATAGAGAAGATTGTGCCCACCGTTACATTTACGTCGGCATTGCTCGAACCGTCCAGTGGGTCGATGAGCACCACATATTTGCTATTAGGACTGTTTTCAGAAGCCGTAATCGGTATAAAGAATTCGTTTTCTTCGGAAGCTATGCCACATACTACATCGCGCTGTGTAAGCGCACGGATAAAGAGATCATTAGCAAAGACGTCTAATTTCTTCTGTACTTCGCCTTGGATATTCTCCTTGCCCATATCGCCTAAAATATCCTCAACAAGCCCCGCTTTATTTACTTCACGGTTTACTAACTTAGAGGCTAATTTGATAGCACTTAGCAAACGTGAGAGCTCACCTGTTGAATGCTGGAAGTCCTTCTGATTTTGAATGATGAACTCCCCTAAGGTAAGATGTGTTTTCATTTTGTTGATATTTAATGTATGATTATTGGCTAATCTAAGGGCACTTTTCCTAATTTGCTAATTGACAAATTTACTAATCTGCCAATTTATTTAGGTAGAGTTGTATTACATTTTCTAAACCTAAATAGAGTGCTTCACAAATAAGTGCGTGCCCTATGGATACTTCCGATAAATTAGGAATATTATCTTTGAAGTACTTCACATTGTCGAGACTCAAATCGTGTCCTGCATTGAGTCCTAATCCTACTTTTTGTGCTTCTAAGGCTGCTTTTATATAAGGGGCTATCTGGGTTTTATCACCGCGAGCATACTCACGCGCATATCTTTCAGTATAAAGCTCCACACGGTCAGCTCCTGTGGTAGCGGCAGCCGTTACCATTACTTCCACTGGGTCTACAAAAAGAGAGGTGCGAATGCCGTTGCGCTTAAATTCGGTAACTACTTCGGTTAAGAAACTTTTGTGTTTTACCGTATCCCAACCCGCATTAGAGGTAATAGCATCTTCGGCATCAGGAACAAGAGTTACTTGGGTAGGTTTTACTTGTAAGACTAAATTGATGAACTTAGGGATAGGGTTGCCCTCAATATTGTACTCGGTGGTTACTACTTTTAGCAAATCGAAGGCATCTTGGTAGCGGATATGACGTTCATCGGGGCGAGGGTGAATAGTGATACCTTCGGCACCAAACTGTTGTACATCTTTGGCTACTTGTAACAAATCGGGGATATTGCCTCCACGTGCATTGCGCAAGGTCGCAATCTTATTGATGTTTACACTTAGTTTTGTCATTGTTTTTTTGTATTATAAACTGTCTTGAGGTTGAGGTTGTGTCTCTTCCTCTTCTACTTCTTTACGAAGAATAGAATCTTTTTTTGTAGGAGTTGTCCTGTAAGCCTTAGGGTCGTATTTAGGGTTGGAGATGTTAAAGCTGGTAGTATCTTTGTCTTGTTGAGGTTTGATATTGCCTACAAGCACCTTTTTCAGTGAAGCGAGATACTCATCATTACTTTGCATTTTGCCTTCTAAGGAATCTACCCTAAAGAGCAAATTTAAAGTCTCACGTTTGTTTTCTACGGCGGTATACCCCAAGATATACTGACGTAAAGGTGAATAGATAATCAACAAGGTGGTGAGCGTAATGAGCACAAAGGCGAACAAGGAACCAAACACAAAGATATTAAGACGACTCAAACGGAAGGAAGTTTTCTCCTCATAAGTACTGTCGTCCATTACTACCAAGCGGTATTTACTGAGCCACTTGCGTTTCCAATATTCTTTTCTCGATTCTTTATTCGTTGCCATTATACTGATTAGTTATTCCACACTGATTACCTTTTCTATTTGAGGTACAAACTCTTTGATAGTCATTTCCACTCCGCTTTTAAGTGTGAGTTGGTTTACTGAACAGTTAGTGCAAGTACCTTCTAATCGCACTTTTACGATTTTGCCATCTTCGATATCCACTAAAGAGATATCTCCCCCGTCGTTTTGCAAATAGGGACGTATCTTATCTAAAGCTTTTATTACTTCTTGTTTAAGTTCTTCTGGGTTCATTGATATTAGATGTTAAGAGTTAAAAGATAAAAGGGTAAGTATAACTCTTTTGGTTTCTTATTACTTACTACTGCACCCTGCCATATTGGTAATCTTGATAGCCTCAGAGGGTGGGAGGGTTTCGTTGCGAGCGACTACATTCTTCACCACTTCTTGCGCTAAGGAGTGGAAGGCTTTTGCTTGCGGACTGCCTTCTTGCAACGCTATGGGCTGCCCAGTATCGCCTGCCTCACGAACGGCTTGTACTAAGGGTATTTCGCCTAAGAAAGGCACTTTTAGTTCTCCTGCCAAGTGTTTAGCTCCTTCTTTACCAAAAATATAATACTTGTTGTTTGGCAATTCCTCAGGGGTAAAGTAAGCCATATTTTCTACGATGCCCAACACAGGCACATTGATATTTTCTTGTCCGAACATTGCTACCGCACGACGAGCATCGGCAAGGGCGACGGGCTGTGGAGTGCTCACTACTACTGCCCCTGTGATAGGTAAGGCTTGCATAATGCTTAGGTGAATGTCGCCTGTACCAGGGGGAAGGTCGATGAGAAGAAAATCTAATTCGCCCCAATAAGCCTCGAAAATGAGCTGGTTAAGGGCTTTGGCTGCCATAGGACCTCTCCATATCACTGCTTGATTGGCATTGGTAAAGAACCCAATTGAGAGTATTTTTACCCCGTAGTTTTCGATGGGCTGAATAAACGATTTATCCTCAATGGTTACTGAACGCGGACGCTCGGTGGCTACATCGAACATCATAGGGATAGAGGGACCATATACATCGGCATCGAGCACACCTACTTTGAAGCCCATTTTGGCAAGTGCTGCTGCTAAGTTGGCTGTAACAGTACTCTTTCCTACGCCTCCTTTGCCTGAGGCAACGGCTATGATATTCTGAATACCTGGAATAGGTTTCCCTTTGATTTCAGTAACTTCGGGGGCGATTACTTTTACATTTACCACTACTTTGGCTTTCTCGTTTACTTCGCCGTGAATGGCTTTCATCACCTCTACTTCGGTACGTTTTTTGGCTTGCAGACTGGGGTTGTTTATCACTACATCTACTACCACTTCATCACCAAAAACTACTATATTTTGTACAGCACCGCTATCTACCATATTTTTTCCTTCACCAGGAGTGGTAATCTTGCGGAGCGCTTCTAATACGTCTTTTTTTTGAATAATCATCTTTTTAGTTATGGGTTAAGAGTTAATAGTTAAAAGTTTTGCAAAGGTAGAACTTTAAAATGAGAAAAGCAAATTTAAAGAATTGTTTGTAGGGCGAAGAAGCGAAATTAAAGATAGGAGAAAGTATAGCTTGCGTTATAGAAATTAAACAAAAATCAGAATAAAATCAACACTGAGCCTTGTGAAATGATTATAAGGTTTTAACTTTGCCAAAGGTGCGAGTCGCACAGGCAAAAACTTTGGCTAAGTGTATGATAAGTAAAAAGGGGAAGACCTAAAATAGTAGTCTTCCCCTTTCTTAGAATGAGAGTATTAATTTTCTATTTTTTAGTTTTTTTCTCTAAGAGGGGTATATATTTGCCATAACCTTCTTTTTCCATATCGTCTTTGGGGATAAAGCGCAATGAGGCACTGTTGATACAATAGCGCAAGCCTCCTTTATCCTTAGGTCCATCGTTAAAAACGTGACCGAGATGTGCGTTGCCTAACTTACTGCGCACTTCGGTACGAGTCATATTATGAGATTTATCGGTTTTTTCTTCTATGAGTTTTTTATCAATAGGTTTAGAGAAACTTGGCCAGCCACAGCTTGATTCGAACTTATCGGTAGAGATAAAGAGGGGTTCGCCGGTGGTAATATCCACATAAATACCTTCGCGGAACTCGTTGTAATAGGCATTGGCAAATGGTCGCTCGGTAGCGCTTTCTTGGGTAACGGCGTATTGTTCGGGGGTGAGTTGCTTACGAAGGTCGGCTTGGGAAGGCTTTTTAAAGCCTTTCTGTTTAGCTGGATTGGCTTTGCGGGCTATTTCAAACAAGGCTGGTGAAATATGGCAATAGCCTTGCGGATTCTTATCTAAATACGCCTGATGATATTCTTCGGCTTTATAAAAGTTCTTTAAAGGGAGCACTTCTACTACTATGGGTTTACTGTATTGAGCGGCAAGTGTCGCGATAGCTTTGTCGATAAGCGGTTTTTCGGTTTCGTTTACGTAATAGATGCCTGTGCGGTATTGCGTGCCACGGTCGTTGCCTTGTTTGTTGAGGGAAGTAGGGTCGATGATTTTGAAATAGAGGTCGAGCAGTTGGTTGAGGTCGATGAGTTGAGGGTTGTAGGTTACTTTTACGGTTTCGGCAAAACCTGTATTGCCTGTACTTACTTGTTCGTAACTGGGGGCTTTGGAGAGTTTACCATTGGCATAGCCTACTTCGGTGGCGAGTACTCCGCGAATTTGTTTAAAGAAGTGTTCGGTGCCCCAGAAGCAACCTCCTGCAAAATAGATGTCAGTAGATTTTGATTTGTTTGTTTTTTTCATTTCTGCTTGTTGATGAGTTGATTTTTCGTCGTTAGTGATAAGTGAGGGTGTTCTTTGGCTATTGCCGTTAGCACACCCTGTTGTGAAAGCTATTGCCATAAGGCAGAAAAAATAGGTTTTCATTCTTAATGATTTTTTTATTGATGAGTTCTTGTTGATGATTTATTTTACCGCAATAGAGCTTCAAAAATAATGCCAGATTAATTAGTAAATTAGAAAATGAGGAAATGAGAGAATGAGGAAATTAGGTGCGAGCCGCACAGGCAGTTGTAGCACGACGGGCGGGGAAAAATTAGCAGATTAGCAAATTTGAAAATTAGCAAATGTGGAGGGTTGGAGGGTTCGGAAGGAAACGGAGAAGTTCGAAAGAAGAGAGGTGGGATTTTTGGTGAAAAAAGGGTGTAAGGAGGGTGTGGTTAGCTTATAGAGAGCTTATAGGAAGCTTATACGAATCTTGGACGATTGGTATAGAAAGGGTATATAAGTGGTTGATAAATAGTATAATACAGTGATGCGAAAAATGGTAAAAACGGGGTTTCGAGGCGAAAGAAAAAGGAATAGGTGCCAGGTCTTAGGTCATAGGCACTAGGAGGGAGTATGACGGAAAGGAGAAGGGATAATTAGGGAATTAGCAAATTTGGAAATGAGAAAATGGGGAAGTGTAATAGAAACATCCCCCTAACCCCCTTCAAAAGGGGGAATTAGTGACGGGAAAGATAAAGGAGAGGGGATGGAAAGGTGTTTTTTACTGGAATTTTACAAAAAAGTCGTATAGGTTATCGGTTTCGGAAAGGTTGAGTTTTTTGCGGATACGGTAACGGGCGGTTTCAACCCCACGAATAGATACACCTTGCATAGTGGCGATTTCTTTGGTTGTGTAATTAAGCCTTATCAGTACGCAAATGCGCAAATCGGTGGTGGTGAGTGAAGGGAAACGCTCTTTTAGATTCTTGAAGAAGTTCTTTTGAATCATATCGAAGTTTTCTTGGAATACAGCCCATTGGTCTTCTTCTGAGATATTCTCGCGGATATGTTGCAAAATGAGATGACTTTTGGCTTTACTTACTTTCTGGTTGTCCATTAGTTGTTCCAGCTCTACTATGAGATTGGTAAGGAACTCGTCGCGCCTGATGTTTAGCATAGTGGCTTCGGCAAGAGCCTTACTCTTGTACTCTAACTGGTTGGCGAGCATTTGGTTTTGGAGTTTAGTCACTTCTTGTTCGCGTGACTCGAGCAGGCGTTGGCGACGTATTCTTTCACGCAAGAAGGAACGCTCTTTTTTCTTCATTTTATAACGGAAGTAGATAGCTGTTGCTACGATACTTACCCCGATGAAGCTGACGAAATACAATATATAAGCCCAAAGGCTTTTATACCAAGGGGTAGTGATTTGAAACGGGAGGGAATAGAGGGAGAGCTCTTTGTTTAGTTCGTTGAGCACTTTTACTTTGAGCCTGTATTTACCAGGGGGGAGATTTTGATAGCTGATGCTAAAATCGGGGTCGGCTTGTGTCCACCGCTTGTCATATCCTTCTAAGACGTACCACAGTTGGTAATGTTCTTTACTAAAATTGGGATACTGAAATTGGAACACCAAATTGTTTTTGGCGTAAGGGAAAGAAGGATTGGCGGTAATTTCTTCCAAAAGATATTGGTCGGTATCGCGGTCGTAGGAGCGGAGGCTTTTTAGGCTGAGATTATAGGGGTAGGTGGTTTGAGGGGCATTATCAGTATAACGGGCGATACTACCGTCTAAACAAAAGAAAGAAGCACCATCGGAAGACACGAATACAGAGGCGCGGTCTTCGGTGGTGGGGTGTTGGAGCTCATCGAAAGCAATCTTTTCGGTTATTTTGTATTGACCATCGGCAAAGGAAACTAAAAAGTAATCGGTGGCAGTGATAAACCAGAACCGATTATCGTTTACGGGTACTATATTGCGGGTTTTAGTGAGCTGAGGGAGTTGTTCATTGAGGATAGTATAAGGTACAATTTCTTCTTTATCTTCGTTGTAGTAGTAGAATTGAGAGCCGTCGGCAAAGACTACTTTTCCACGTATTTTGAGGAGGCGAAGGGCTTCTTTGGTTTTAGGTTTACTGAACACTACTTTGTGCTTCACCTTTTTTAGGTCTTCGGTAAGTGAGAGTTTGCAGACGCCTTTATAGATGTGATTCGTCCAGATGTTGCCCATAGGGTCTATTTCGATGCGATAAGTAAGGTCGAAAAAGCCATCGACGATATGTGAGGGCTCCCACCTGCCAGCTTTGTCTCTCTTGTAAATAGTAAGGACAGAATACGAAGAGCCGACGAGCACCTCTTGACCGTGAATCGTTCCCTTCTTTAAATCCATACCTCCGACGCCTACATTGCTGAGGGGGCGTAATTGGTCACCTACGAGTTCGGAGACACCTTTGTTATGTCCTACAAATAACTGGTGGTCGTACAGCTTTACGAACCACACTTGGCTTGAGAAGTTGGGCAGTTTGTTGAGTTTTCCGTTAGTAAGGGAAAATACCCCTTTATTAGAGGCTAAGTAATAAGAGTTGCCTTGCTCAGCCATATCGCTGATGAGCTCTACATCGCCATTTAAATTTAAGAAGCGGAGTTTGCTAGGGATTTCAATCATAGCAATACCGTTGTCTAAGGCTACCCAGAGGTTGTGCTGGATATCTTCATAAAGCCCGAGTACGGTGTTATTGTTCAGTCCGTTTTTCTTGTGGATATGCCACAGGAGTTTACCTGTGCTGACATTGATAGCATACAGACCTTCGGAAAGGCTTCCTAAGATGAGGTTACCTTCATCGGTAATGAGCGCACGGTTCAGCCTAATGGAGGGTAATAGAGCGTCGATATCGGTAGTGAACTTGCGCAACTGGTCGGTTTGAGGGTTGAAAAAGAACAAGCCATTCTTGTCGGTTACCAGAAGGAGTTCTTTTTGATAGGGGATAGTAGCGATTACCAATCCTCCTAAGCTGTTAGTAGAGAGTTTTTGATGGAGGCGATGTTGAGGGTCGATGGTATAAAAGTCGGCATTTACGCCTTGCATATAGAGGGTATTGCCGTCGGAGAACATTGCAAAAGGGGCGGGTTTAGGGCTGAAAGCGCGTACTTGGTTGCCGTCGAACACAAAATAGGAGGAGAAAGTTTGGAAGTAAATCTTATCTTGATGCTTGAATATGCGCCAGACTTCATCGTTGTGAAAGCGGTAATCTTTGAGTTGGTCTTTTAGAGAAGTGTAGATCAATTGGTTTTGAGCATTGCGCTGGAAGTAGCCAAACTCTTCGAAAGAGCCTACATAGACGCGCAGTTTGGAATCGTTATTATCGGCAAAAACAGAACGGGCTATTTTTTTCTGGGGCAGATAGTGGAGTTGCCATACCTGTCCGTCGAAAGTAAGTAGCCCTTGGTTATTAGCCACGTAGAGGACGCCCGTTTTGCATTGGCTTATTTGCCAATTTTGCAAGCCTGCCTTGTATTGAGTTTGAGAGTAGTTATAGATAGGTGGGACAAAGGGCAAGTCCTGATTTTGAGCTGTTGTGGTGGGGAAATGCCCCAAAAGAATGATAAGTAAGATGATGAAGTGCTTCATATCTATCGCACAATAGTGAGCGACAAAGGTACGAAAAAAAATTAAATAATGTGCATTGGATAGGTAAAAGATATGAGGGAAATTAGAAAATTAGAAAATTAGAAAATTAGAAAATGAGGAAATGAGAGAATAAAAGAAAAATCGATTAAAAAAATAAATAATTTAGGTGTGAGTAAAAAGTAGTGATGGCTATTAGGGTGAAAGACAAGGTTTGTCAGGAGGTAGAGTGGGGGTAAGATAAAGGTAGGGTGAACGATGAGTGGCTCTACAGTGGGTCTACAGTGGCTCTACAGTGGCTCTACAGTGGCTCTACAGTGGCTCTACAATGATGATTAATCAAATTATAATCGAAGATTAGTTGAGTTTATAGTGCTATTATCTGCTAATATCATTGGCAACTGGTTAGATTTGTCGGACATAAAATAACTAACGTAAGTTCGATGCAACAAAAGTGTAGCTTACGCTACAGAAATCTTACAATTCTTTACAAATCAAACAAATAGGCAACAAGTTGCCTTTAGACACATACTCTGCTATGCCAGCTCGCAAACTACAGACAGATTATAATACAAATACAATTGTAAATCAGTATTGTATATATTGGACAGATATTATAGTCAAACAAAAATAGATTACGACTCAATAGGCTTGTTTTTAGAGGGCGATTTGCAAATTGCCCTCTAAAATATACTGAAAAAGCGACTGATTATCAGTGTATCAATTTTACTAAGGGTCGTAGCACGACGAGGTGAGAGCTACACGAGCAGGTGGAAAATTAGAGAATTAGAAAATGAGGGTGTGTAGTTAATCGGAGTTCTCAGAAAATCTCGGAGAGGCTCAGGACATCACTGATGACTAAAAACTAAGTACTAAATTTTGCTAATTTACAAATTAGTTATTATCTTTGTCGCCAGATTACTAATGGAGTGATTGCCTCACATACTCAGCTGCGCTAGCTCGCTGACCATAACACAAAACTTGATTTATATTAATAACTAAAAACAATGAAAACATTACGTACTTACAGCGATTTTAAAGATATCGTTTTTGATAAGAAAGAAGTGGCTATTAGCAAAGAAGCTAAAGCCCTCATTGAAGAGAGTTACGCTTTCTTAAAAGACTTTGCAGAGAACAAAATCATCTATGGCGTGAATACGGGCTTTGGACCGATGGCGCAATATCGCATTGAAAAAGAAGACCAATTGCAGTTGCAATACAATCTTATCCGCAGTCATAGTTCGGGCTTAGGGGAGGTGTTTGATGAAGAAACCGTGCGGGCGGCTATATTGTGTAGACTTACGAGCTTGTCGTTAGGCAAATCGGGGGTGCATATAGAGGCTATTGAACTGATGCGCGACCTATTGAACTACCGCATTACCCCGCTTATTTTCCAACACGGAGGCGTGGGAGCTAGTGGCGACCTTGTGCAGTTAGCCCATCTCGCCTTAGTGCTCATAGGCGAAGGAGAAGTGTTTTACAAAGGCGTCCGCAGACCTACGGCGGAAGTATTTGCCGAAGTGGGACTCAAACCGTTACAAATACATTTGCGCGAGGGTCTTTCGCTGATGAACGGCACGTCGGTAATGACGGGCTTGGCAGGGGTGAATGTGTATTACGCACAAAAGCTATTGGATTGGACAGTGAAGTTCACAACGGCTATCAACGAGCTAGTACAGACTTATGACGACCATTTTTCATCTGAATTAAACAACGCCAAACAACATACTGGGCAAAAAGAAATCGCCCGAATGATGCGCGACTTCTTGCACGACAGCAAACGCACCCGCAAACGTGCAGAACACCTTTACAAAGGGCAACACAACGAAACTGTATTTAAAGAAAAGGTGCAAGAATACTACTCCTTGCGCTGTGTGCCACAGATACTCGGGGCTGTATACGACACCATTGCGCATACTGAGCGCATCGTAGAAGAGGAACTGAACTCAGCTAACGACAACCCAATAGTAGATGTGCCTACCCAACAGGTATATCACGGGGGTAACTTCCACGGCGATTATATATCTCTTGAAATGGACAAGCTTAAACTGGTAGTTACCCGTATGACAATGCTTGCTGAGCGACAGCTCAACTACCTATTGAACCCTAAAATCAACGAGCTATTGCCACCATTTGTGAACGCAGGGAAATTGGGCTTTAACTTCGGTATGCAAGGAGTACAGTTTACCGCTACTTCTACCACTGCCGAGTGCCAAACTCTTTCTACCTCGATGTATGTGCATAGTATCCCGAACAATAACGACAATCAGGATATAGTGAGTATGGGTACCAATGCGGCGACCCTTACCCATAAAGTGATAGACAACGCTTTTCAGGTGCTTGCTATTGAGGCTATCACCATTGCGCAGGCTATCGATATCTTGGGCTGTTATAACGAGCTTTCGAGCACTACCAAAGAATGGTATAGGGAAATAAGAGAGATTATACCGTTCTTTAAGGAAGATTTGGTGTTTTATACTTACTTGAAGGAAGCCACCAACTTTTTTAAAAGATAAGAGATAAGAGGTAAGAGGTAAGAAATGTAGCGCGTTTTTAGGGAAGAGATAAGAGATAAGAAAAATAGGACGGTTTTAGGCAGAAAATGGATTACTTAATTCAATAATAAATTCAATAATAAATTCAATAATAAATTCAATCAATAATAAATATTAAACAAGAGTGTATTCAGTAAAATAAGAGCCCCTACCCCTCTTATCTCTTACTTCTTACCTCTTACCTAAACAAAATGAGAACTAGTATAGTAAGAAATAAATCAAAGGATTTTGCTTTAAGAATTATACACCTATATGAATATCTGAAAGAGCAAAAAAGAGAATATGTAATATCTAAACAGATATTGAGGTCAGGAACAAGTATTGGTGCTAATTTAGCAGAACAAGAATTTGCTATCTCTGATGCTGACTATTTGAATAAAGCAAGCATAGCCTTAAAAGAAGCTGCTGAAACAGATTATTGGTTAGAGCTCCTTTATAGAGCACAATATTTAACAACTACAGAGTATAATAATATTCACGCAGACTGTGATGAAATCATTAAAATGCTTGCACAAACGGTAAAAACCACAAAAGAGAAGTTAAATAGATAGAGATAAGAGGTAAGAAAAGTAGGACGGTTTTAGGTAGAAAATAGATTACTTAAATCAATATATAAATTCAATCAATAATAAATCAATAACAAATATTAAACAAGAGTGTATTCAGTAAAATAAGAGTCTCTATTCCTCTTATCTCTTACTTCTTACCTCTTACCTAAATAAAATGAGAAAGTATGCTATTATTACAGGTGGTTCGCGAGGTATAGGGCGCGCTATATGCGAAAAGCTCGCACAAGACACCGATTATCATTTACTCATTGCTTACCAAAGCAATGAGGTAGCTGCACTTGAAACCCTCAATCACATCAAGAAATTAGGGCGTGAAGGAGAGATTATACGCTTTGACGTATCTGACCACCAAAGTACTGCCGAAGCCCTTACCAAATGGCAACACGACAATAAAGATGCCGTGGTAGAAGTGATTGTGAACAACGCGGGTATTAACCGCGATGGACTTTTTATGTGGATGCCCCAAGAGGATTGGAGCAAAGTGATTTCCACTACTCTCGACGGCTTCTACAATGTAACTAATTTCTTTATCCAAAAGATGTTACGCCATCGTTATGGACGTATTATCAACATCTCATCGGTATCGGGAGTGAAGGGAACCGCAGGGCAAACCAACTACTCGGCTGCCAAAGGTGCCATTATTGCGGCTACCAAAGCCTTGGCGCAAGAAGTAGCCAAAAGACACATCACCGTGAATGCCATTGCTCCTGGGTTTATCCGCACTGATATGACCTCTTCGCTCAACGAAGAAGACCTCGTGAAGCTTATACCGGTAGGTCGTTTTGGGGAAGCCGAAGAAGTAGCCGACCTCGTATCGTTTTTGGTATCTAAAAAAGCTTCGTATATCACCGGAGAAGTGATTAATATCAACGGGGGAGTGTATAGTTAGGTAAAAGGTAAAAGATAAAAGATAAAAGGTAAAGCCAGCGAGGGCTCACAGCTGGGTATATGAGTAAAAGGTAAAAGATATTGCACAAGAAGGGCATATCCAAAAAGATTTGTTTTGTAGGGGCGATTTGCAAATCGCCCCTACAATGTAACTAAAGAAAATTGATTGTCAAGGTAATCAACTTTGCCAAAGGTGCAAGCCACACGGGCAAAAACTTTGGCAAAGTGTAGTGACGCAAATGCGATTTTAAGACTTTTCGAACAACCTCTTTTTTAATAGTATTAATTGTTAATTATCCTTGGTGAGTTTTCTTCAATAAATCGTTTACTACTTTTACGGGGTTGAAGGTGATGATAGGTACTTCTACGAAAAGGGTAATCCAGTGAGCCATAGAACCGTTCCACAAACCTGGCAATTCGAGAGCTTTTAGCGGTCTGCCCATAAAGGTTTTGGAGGTTATAAAGGCTTGGTTAGGGTCTACGTACTGTTGTAGATCGAATTTCTCGCCTTTGTAGTTCTTCGTGCCACAAACCAAATCTACGGGGTTAAAGTGAGTAGATTGCTGGAAAATTTCCTTTTGCTTGGCATCTGCCATATTCACCTGTGCAGATTCGATGATTTGTAAACTATAACCTTCACCATCTTTCACCCAGAAAGGACCTCCACCGGGTTCTCCTTCGTTCTTCACCATTCCGCATACGCGTATAGGGCGATTCAGTTGCTCTTTGATAAACTCCATAGCATATTGACGGCGGAATTTATAGAGATAATCGGGAACAGAGATATTGATTTCTTTGAGGAAATCGAGTATATGCTTAATCTCTTTCTTCTTAATCTTATCATTATCTATACGATGTAGGATTTTAAACACTTCGTCTTGTACTTCACATAGTTTTCCGGCGAGCGCTTCTTTGTAAAACACGGTCTCATCGGTATACTTTTTCACTACCACATTATCAATATTCTTGATGAAGATGATGTCGGCATCGATATCGTTGAGGTTGCTGAGTAGCGCTCCGTGACCCGCAGGGCGGAAGAGTAAATTGCCTTCTTCGTCGCGGAAAAACTCATTATCTTCGGTTACCGAAATTGTATCAGTACTTGGTTTTTGGTAAGAGAAAGTTACATCGAAAGTAATGTTATAGCGTTCTTCGAGTATAGGTTTGATATGGTTGAGTTCCTTATAAAAAGCTTCGGTATGTTGCTCGGTGATGGTGAAGTGCAGGTGGGCTTCTTCCTCATCGGAGGCATAAAGTACTGCTTCGCGGAAGTGCTCTTCAAAAGGAGTGGCGATTTTCTCGGAATGCTTATGGAAAGGTAGTAATCCCTTAGGCATATTGCCATAGCCCAACCCTTCTTCATTGAGAAGCGTATTGACGATGATGTGTTTTTGGATATCTTCGTTTAGTGAGGAAAAGTCGGGGTGATTTTTATCAATAGCAGCTTTTAAGATAGGATAAAAGGCAAAGCGTTCGAGACCTTCGAAGAAGGTTTTAACTTCCTTGTTACCTGTTCTATTGACATAAGCTATAAATGACTCACGGTCGGGTTCGAAATCGTCTCGGAAAGCGAAAAGAGCTTTAAACATACGGGTAGCCGCACCAGAGGCAGGTACGAATTTGAGGATAGTGTTACCTCGCTTTCGTTTTTGATAAATAGCAGCGTACTTGGCGGCTTCTTCTTTGCTGAGCGGAATAATACCATCGTCTATCACAGCGGCTTTATACAGTTGTATAGGAGGAATTCCTTGTTTGAATTGCGCTATTTGGGCATCGAGTATTTCTTCGGAGATCCCTTTTTTAATGAGCAATTGGCGGTCTTTTTCTGTTAATTCATTCATAATATAATAGTTTCGTTTAACATTCTAAAACTTACGATTGTTTTAGAGGACAAAGATATAAACAAAAAAAGATAAAAGCAAATAAAAAGCAAAAAAAAGTTTTTGGAAGATAAAAGATAAAACTTATGACAGCTGAGTATGTGGCAAATTAGAAAATTAGGAAATTAGAAAATTAGGAAATGAGAGAATGGAGCGTGAGCTTGTAGCTCACGCTGACGAAGGAACTCGGGGGTGTGAGCTATATGAGTATTCTTATTATTTAGTTTTTGAAATCACAGATTCTTCTGTAGTTATATCGGCTTTTGCACGGTCTCTTCCTATTTGAAAGCCTATGGTAAGGAGTATTGCTATCGCCCAAATAATAGAAAGTACCAAACGTCTTTCTTTATTTTTCTCGCGATAAGCACTGGCTAAAAAGATACATAAAAATACAATAACTAACCACATAATATAAGGGTTTAATGAGAGATATAATACAAAAATTCGCCTATAGCTTTCCCTAATCTATAAATAAAAAATAAGGATAAGATAACAGCTACAAGAGTTAGTCTTTTGTCACTAAGAATAAGGCGACGGACTGAGGTAAGAAAATTCATAAGTCTTTCTGGATATTCCCTACAAATTCTCCTAAGGCATAAAAAACGCCATATAAGAACCACCATAGTAGAATGGCTAAGAATATCATTTTGGGTATGGATACTGTTTCTGATTTTTTTGTTTTCATATTACAAACGAGTATTAATGTTAATAACTATTGTCCGAACAATCCTTCAAGGAAGCCTTGTTTGGCGGAAGTCCAGTTGTTGTACAGATAGGCGATTGCCATTAGTATTAGGAAAGCGCCTATAATTCGGTTTGGTTTTGATTTTTTCATATGCTTATTATTAAAATGTGAATTAAGGGAAATGTTGAGAGAGTCATCACATACAGGCATTATAAAATTTATCAGCGTTGTTTACCTTTTTCATACCCCTCATAAAAGGAGTTTAATAGACTGTCGATGTCTTGTGCTAAGAGAGCGACCAAAAGAGCTATAACTATTGCAATTAAGATTTTTGTACGTGTTTTCATAATGAATGTGATTAAAATTCGGTACAAAGGTAGTGAATTATTACTTATAAAACAAAAATAATGATGCCAATAATACTAAAAATGTCAATAATGCTAGAAATACTGATAATGTCAGAAATGCCAAAAATACTGATAATTAACTTTGCCAAAGTTTCAAACTTTGGCAAAGTGTATACCTCTAAAAGTGAGACATCTGAGCTATCGGAAGGAAACAGAAGAAATCGGAAGAGAAGAGGGAGAGTTTTTGATGAAAAAAGGGTGTAAGGAAGGTGGGGTTAGCTTATAGAGAGCTTATAGGAAGCTTATACGAATCTTGGACGATTGGTATAGAAAGAGTGTATAAGTATTTGACTCATAATATAATACAGCGATGCAAAAAATGGTAAAAAGAGGGTTTCGATACGAAAGAAAAGGAATCCTCACCCCGTCCCTCTCCCAAGGAGAGGGGGAATGTGGTGACGGAAAAAATAATGAAACCTCCCCCTTCTCACATACTCCGCTCTCGCGGGGCACATACCCAGCTATTGCTGGCTACCTTCAAAAAGGGGGAATTAGGGACGGAAAAGGGAAGAAATGACGAGGGACAAATGACGAGAGGATATCTGTTAGGAAGCGTTTTTGTAGAAAAAAGAACTATGTAAATAGGGATTGTGTAGGATATATAACGAATGTAAGAACTTACAGTGCTGGGGGTGAGAAAATATTTATGGGTGAGTTGCTAATTGATAATTATTTTCTATCTTTGCCGAAAATTTACCCATTTATGAATGTAAGATTTACTATACTCACTGCCACAATGTTTGCCTTAATGGCTTGTAATAACGGGCAACAGGAAATAGCTGTTGCCGAAGATGCTCTTGCTAACACTCAGAAAGCTGAGGAAGCACGCGATAAGAGCAACGAAAGAAATCCGTTTGGTGCGGGTGGGGCGAATTTTTCTAACAACGTATCGCTACCAGCTACACAGCAAGGAGCAAAGCTCAATCCGCCTCACGGAGAGCCAGGACACCGTTGTGATATAGCCGTGGGGGCTCCGCTACCTAACGACGGCAATGTGATAGCCCAAACGCAAACACAAGCACAGCCTGTGAGCAGTGCCGATGCTAAGCCCGTAGTTTCGGGAGGTATGCCACAAGTGCAACAGGTGCAGGTGGCACAACCTCAGACACAGCAAGGGGTGGCGACGAAGGGACAGAAACTGAATCCGCCTCACGGGCAACCAGGGCACCGTTGTGATATACCGGTGGGCGCTCCGCTGAACAGTAAGCCTGTGAAACAGCAAGCACCAGCTACGCCTAAAACGGTAGAACAACAAATAGTTATCGACCCGAAAATGGCACAACAGCACACGGGGACTACTGAACCGGGTTTTTCGGGGAAGCCTAATCCGCCTCACGGACAACCGGGACACCGCTGTGATATAGCAGTAGGAGCGATATTGCCATAAAAAGATGCGAAAGGGGTGATTTTTAATATGTAAATGAGTGAAAAAGTAGCAATACAGGGTATCAAAGGTTCGTTTCACTATCAGACGGCTGAGAGTTACTTTGGCAAAGATATAGAGGTGCTGGAATGTCGTACTTTTGATGCGGTAGTGAAAGCACTGCTGAAAGGCGATGCTGAGTGGGGCGTGATGGCTATTGAGAATAGCATTGCAGGAGCGATATTGCCTAATTATGCCCTTATAGACCGCCATAACCTGCACATTACAGGGGAGCACTATATGAACATACAGCACCACCTGATGGCGCTAGAAGGGCAACGCTTAGAGGATATTACTGAGGTGCATTCGCACTATATGGCACTGTTGCAATGTAAGGATTTCTTTCACGATTATCCTGATATACGACTGGTGGAATCTCCTGATACAGCTGAGGCAGCACGACAGATACACTTACAACAACTCAAAGGAGTAGCGGCTATTGCTTCGGCATCGGCTTCTGAGCTCTACGGCTTGCCTATTATTGCGGAAAGCATACAAACCATTAAGCGTAATGCTACCCGCTTTGTGGTACTCAGAACTACTGATGCACACCTACCCAAAAGAGATATCAATAAGGCGACGCTTAAATTCCAAGTATATGACAAGAGTGGTAGCTTGGCAACGGTGCTGAACGTGTTACGTGATTACGATATGAATATGACTAAAATACAGTCGTTGCCTGTAATAGAGACTCCTTGGAAATACGCATTCTTTGTAGATGTGGTGTTTGATAGTTATGCCCGATACCAACAAGCGATACAACTTTTGGATATTATGACAGAAGAGCTAAAAGTATTAGGGGAATATGAAAATAGGTTGAACAGTGAGAGCTATTCAAAATCAATCATATAGAAAATAAATATAAAAAAACAGATTAAAAGATAGCTTCTATATCAAAAATATTGACTAATATTGACCGCGAAATTAATAATCAAAGGTTAGAGGTTAATGATAAATGACAAAAGACTAATTAGAAATGGCGAATTATGAATTACAAAAGGTGGCTGTATTTAGACGCAATAGAGTGCACCAATACTTACATACCCAGCTTTTGTTGGCTTTATTTCTTAGCTTTTACTTGTTATCTGCACAGTCTATTTCTTTAGAGAATATCTGGACGCAACACGCTTTTTACCCCGAACGTATGTACAACTTGAAGGCACTGAAGAAAACCCCGCAATATACAGTGCTCGAATATAACCGTGATAAACATATTCAGGAAATTAACCTTTACGACTTTGCAACGCTCAGCAAAGTACAAACACTCTTTGAAACTAATGAAAGAGTGAATAGGATTGAGAGCTATGAGTTTTCTCCCGATGAGAAAAAGCTCCTCATCGCTACCCGAAAAGAGGATATCTACCGACATTCGTTTATAGCCGATTATTTCCTATACGACCTCGCTTCTGGCGACCTTAAAAAAGTGAGCGACAAGCGCATACAAGTCCCCACTTTTTCGCCTAATGGTAAGCAATTGGCTTTTGTATACGAAAACAACTTGTATTTATACGACCTTACGACGGGTGTGGAAACCCAAATCACTACCGACGGACAGAAGAACGCTATCATTAATGGTACTGCTGATTGGGTGTACGAAGAAGAGTTCGGGATTGTGCGATTGTTTGCTTGGAATGCTGATGGTACACAATTAGCATTTATACGTTCAGATGAGCGCAAAGTACCTGAGTTTTCAATGGACATTTACGGTTACGACCTCTATCCTACGCCTTATACTTTCAAATATCCCAAAGCAGGGGAAGCTAATTCGGCGGTGAGTTTGCATATCTATACTGTGGCTGATAAATCGGTGGCTGAAATACCCTTGAAAGCCTATTATATCCCACGTTTGCAATGGACAAACGACCCTCATAAGCTGACGGTACAAACTCTCAATCGCCACCAAAACGATTGGCAACTCTTGCAAGTGAATAGCCAGACGAAGGCAACGACTTCCTTAGTGAAGGAAACCAGCACGACTTATATAAGCATCAACAAGGAGATACTATTTTTACCCGATAATAGTTTTATTTACCAATCGGAGAAAGATGGAAATAACCATTTTTACTACTGCAATGCCAAAGGGAAATTAGTACACCAGCTCACGCGTGGTAACTGGGAAGTAACCGATTGCTATGGTTACGACCCTAAAACCCAACAGCTGTTCTACCAATCTACCCAGACGGGCTCTACTCGCCGAGGACTCTATGCGGTAAACCTCAAAGGCAAAGCCCCTCGCGCGCTTTCTACTGAGGCAGGAACAAACAAAGGCACATTCAGTGGCGATTATACAATGTATATTCACGCTTTTGCCAATGCCACTACGCCTCCACGCTATACGCTAAACGATACCAAAAGTGGTAAGCAACTCAAAGAAATTGTTACCAATGCCGAATACGCCCAACGATTGAAAGCTTATAATTTGCCCGAAAAAGAGTTTATGGAACTGAAAACTGCTAAGGGTACTTTCAATGCTTATATGCTTAAACCTAAAGATTTTGACCCTAAAAAGCAATATCCGCTCTTGATGTACCAATACTCAGGGCCAGGTTCACAAGAAGTAGCCGACCAATGGTGGGAGATGAATGACTTTTGGCACGCAATGCTCACCCAAAAAGGATATATAGTGCTATGTGTAGACGGAAGGGGCACAGGTTACAAAGGAGCAGATTTTAAGAAATGTACCTATCAGCAACTGGGTAAATACGAAGTAGAAGACCAAGCCGATGTTGCTCAGCTTGTAGGCGATTATCTTTATATAGACAAGAGCAGAATAGGTATTTGGGGTTGGAGTTTTGGTGGGTTTATGTCGTCTAACTGTCTGTTTCAAAAAGGCGATATATTTAAAATGGCGATAGCAGTAGCCCCTGTTACCAATTGGCGTTTTTACGACACTATTTACACCGAGCGTTTTATGCGCACCCCCCAAGAGAACGCAAAAGGTTACGACGAAAATTCACCGTTGTTTCACGCTGCCAAACTCAAAGGTAAATACCTGCTCATTCACGGTAGTGCCGACGACAATGTACACGTGCAAAATGCAATGGTGCTCATCAATACCTTGGTGAGTTTGCAAAAAGATTTTGATTGGTTAATTTACCCCGATAAGAATCACGGTATTTACGACAACACAGGTAGCACACGCTATCAGTTATATACAAAAATGACGAATTTTATCATAGAAAATTTATAAACAAACTTTTTAATTTATTAAATAAATGGATACAAACGTAGAAAATGCGAAAAAGAAGCACCCTAAGGGGCTTTATTTGGTGTTCCTAACAGGTATGTGGGAGCGTTTCAGTTACTATGGAATGCGTGGTATTTTGATGCTATACCTCACCAAGACGTGGCTTGAAGGCGGTTTGGCTTTCGATAAAGCTACAGCGAGTCTTATCTATGGCTTTGCCACAGGACTTACCTATTTCACTCCACTGATTGGCGGTTGGATAGCCGATAACTTTTTAGGACAACGCAGGGCAGTATTGTTAGGGGGACTCATAATGTTCTTCGGTGAGTTTGCGTTGTTCTCTATAAACACTCACTTTGGCTTATATTTAGGGCTATTTTTGTTGATTATAGGTAACGGGTTCTTCAAACCGAATATTTCAGCCTTGGTAGGAGGACTCTATGAATCAGGTGATAAACGTTTAGACTCGGCTTTCTCGATTTTCTATATGGGTATTAACTTAGGGGCTTTCTTAGCACCACTCATTACAGGATTCCTTACTGATAACATCTTTGCTACTCACGGTGTAGATGCACAAGGAAAAGAAATAATCCTTTCTTACGGGTATAGATATGGATTCTTGGCAGCTGCTATCGGGATGCTTATAGGAGAGTTGATATTTGTTTTCTTTGCACAGAAATACTTAGGCGACCTTGGATTGCAACCAAAAGGTGGTAAGAAGAAAGTACAAGAACTTTCGGAAGCCGAAGTGCAAAAACCACTTACCAAAGAAGAAAAAGAGCGCATTGCTGTTATCTTTATCTATTTCTTCTTTGCCATCTTCTTTTTTGCAGGATTTGAGCAAGCGGGCTCTTCGCTTACTCTTTATACCGATAACTATATCAACAGGACGGTGATGGGCTTTGAAATTCCTACTGCTTGGTTCCAATCAGTAAACCCATTGTTCATTGTATTATTAGCACCGGTATTTGCATCGTTCTGGGGTACTAAAATGGGACAACGTCTCACTACTCCGTTTAAAATGGGAATGGGAATGATACTCTTAGGGGTAGGGTTCTTCTTTATGCTTGGTGCTGTTTACGAGCGCGGAGGCTCCATAGGGGTAGACCCTAAAGATATAGCAGTGAAAGCGAGCTTAGCTTGGTTGGTGCTTACTTACCTTACTCATACCATTGGTGAATTGTGCTTATCACCCGTAGGACTTTCTACGGTTACAAAACTTTCACCTCCGCGTTTAGCAGGACTTATGATGGGTGTTTGGATGATGGCTGCTTTCTTCGCCAATGCAGCAGGAGGAGTGATTGCTTCTTACGTAGAGAAACTTGGGGCAAGCGTAGTATTTGCTGCGGTTTCAGGATTTGTAATCCTCTGCGGTTTAGGAATGATACTCCTTAACAAGAAACTTCAAGCGATGATGCACGGAGTAAAATAGTGCGAGCGTGTGAGCCACACAGGCGCGTACGAACCGTATAAGTTATATAATAAAGGCTGTCCTATTTTAGGACAGCCTTTTTGTTATATATATTCGGAGTTATCGGACGATTCGGACTTGTTGGACGGAGGAAAGACAAGATTGAAGGCTTTATTGGGGAGCGCTGAGGGGATAGAAAGATATCGGAAAAGAACGGAAGAAGGGAGGGAGGGTTTTTGATGAAAAAAGGGTGTAAGGAGGGTGGGGTTAGCTTATAGAAAGCTTATAGGAAGCTTATACGAATCTTGGACGATTGGTATAGAAAGGGTATGTAAGTAGTTGGTAGTGAATAGTTAAAGGAGAAGGATTAGGAGGTGATAAACGAGAAGAAAAACGAAAATAAAACAAAGGACAATGAGATGTGTCCTGAAAATTGTTTTTTGGTATTGTGTGTTATTTTTGTATTTTTGCACCGAAATAAAAGAAGAAGCTATATGAAAAGAATTTTTTTAAGTACAATTTTGTTGTCATTTATCATTACTAGCTGTAAGAAAGATAATGACACATTTGTAGAAGACCAAAAAAACGAAGAACCACAACAAACTCTTGTAACCGATGGGGTAGTTGGAGGACGTTACCAGTTTTCTTCCTCAGAGAGTTTATCTAAAATGATGGGGGAATTGAGAAATGATGAAGAACTTTTAGAAAAAAAGATGAAAGAACTTTATTTAAAAGGATTTCGTCCTAAATATCCTATAGGGGATATAGAAAATGACCCTGAACTCATAAAACTTTATGAAGGAAGACCAGATACGGTTGATGATGAAACAGAAGAGGAGAAAGAGGAAGAAAATATGATTTCTGACCCTCTTTTAGCTTCTTTTATTGATGAAAATAATGAAATAGTTGTAAAAGACACTTTATACAAGTTTACTACAAGAGGAGTTTTTTCTTCTCATCTAAAGGATTCTCTTAAACTTAAAAACTATCTAAAAGATCGTCAACCTCAACTTTCAGCTGAGGAATTATTAAAACTTCGGGAGACTGCTTCTGGAAAACAGCAAGTAGCAGACGGGGTATACAGATTTATAGCTCCTATCTCTGAATTAGAGAGAAACAATATTAAAGAAGAGCAAAAAAGAATAGCAAACTTAACGCCAGCTAATGAATTACAACCTATTATTGATGGATTGCCTATAACAAGAGGAGATAGAAATTGGTTTCTTCATAGAATATTTGGAGAAAGTAGAGTCGCAACAGAGCATTTTGACAGAAGACATCGTGTGAAAATAGAATTTTTTAATCAAAACTACGGATTTTATAAGTCAGTAGGTATTTCAGTAAGAAATCAAACACGTCGCTTTAGGATATGGTGGGCATCAAAGGCTAATGAAGTAGTTTTAGGAATTAATTATATTTATATGACATACAAAATGCCTACAGCCCCTCTTAAAGAGTTACAAGCGGCTAAGGATGAAAATGAGTTTATTATACTTGCTTACAAAGGAGATTTTTACTTTCACGCACAAAATAATTATTTAAAATCAACTTTTAAAGTAGAGGAAGCAAAACTTCCTTTTATAAAATATAATAATGAAAAATTACTTACAATTTATATTCCAAGTGTCGCTGGGTATAAAATAGACTATGAAAAAGAGCTTTTTGTATCAGATTTATTGTCACAAAAAAATATTGCAACACTCTATAAAATGGGTTTTGATTTTCTGAGAAATATAGGTTCAAAAGATAAAGAGTTTGCTGTGGTTAGAACCCCTCAGTTTGAAGATGAAATAGAAGCAATGTATTTTGCAGAACGTTACCAAGGTGAGAATACAAATAAGAAAAAAATACATCTAAGCACTGACTATGGATTTCTTCTTACCTTTACAAGTTCTGTTGACAAGAAGGGAGGTAAATGGTATAACAATTTTGGAGTAAAACCTCCCGAATTAAGAGAATATAAGACTGTAAAATATGATTTTTACGGTATGGCAAGAGTAGGAGGTACTTGGAGAGGTGTGAGAATGGTTTATGAAAAATAAAAAGAGATTATTATGAGAAAAATAGTTTATATAATATTTTTTTTAGTACTTCCATATTTAGTAAAAGGACAAAATCTTGAAGACAAACGTTGGTTTTCACAAGCTGAGGTAAACCTTACGGTACCCAATAAAGATAAATCTATTTATTCTTTTAATACAAAGACAGCAAATATAAAAGGAAATGAAGATATTGTATTAAAAACAAAAGTAATATATTCCACGGATTTTTCTATGAATTATTTACTCTTTGAGAGATTTAGCATAGGAGCATTAACAGGGATAAATCATTTCAGAAATCCTATTGCTACAGCTTTAAAATTAGGAGGTGTCATACGATATGAGCTTATTGAAGACTCTTTTGGGTATGTCTTTGCTCAGTTTTCTGGTTTTTTTCCTTTACATAACGTAAAAATTTCAACAGGAGAGGCAAAGATAGGATTGAGTATACCTCTTCTTGTTGAAGAATCATACAGTGTCGGGGTTATTCTACACGCTTCTTATACAAGTTTTACCCCTGCTAAACCCTTATTTGCTGATGAAACACCGGACTTAGTAGAGTATCGCGGAGTCGGTTTTGGCTTTGGGATACGGTTTTAAAACTTAATAATTATAGAATGAAAGAAATACTTTATATAATACCTTTTTTTGCTGTGGGATTGGCTACGGCACAGGAAAATATGGAAAGCACATCGGTTATAGGAAATGTAAGCACGGAAACTATAACGCAAGTAGTGCCTGAGAAAGAAAGTAGGTGGTTTTATCAAGGGGAATTAAGTTTTACTTTTCCTCGAAATGGTGGCGCAAAATACTCTTATAGCTGGTTAAACTCTCGTACGAATTTGTATGAAGGCGACGAGGCATTACTAACTGAGAAGCCTATTATCTCAAGTGATTTTACAGTAAATTACCGCTTGTTTAGGATATTGAGTGTAGGGGCTGTGGGAGGCTTTACACATTTTCAAAACCCTGTAGCCTCAGGATTAAAATTGGGTAGTATACTCCGTTTGAACCCTGTGAAGAATTATCAGGGAAATATTTTTGTTCAAGTAGCTGGCTTTTTGCCTTTGAGCACCCTAGTAAAACCATCTATGGGGGAAGTGAAGGTGGGGCTGTCCATTCCGTTTTTAGTGAGAAACAAGTATAGTATGTTTTTATCGGCTTATACTTCTTACACGAGTTTTGACGTAGCAGAACCTCTCCTTTGGAGTGAAACTCCTGAGATGATGGAGTATAGAGGGATAGGGTTTAGCTTTGGAGTGCGGTTTTGATAGTAGAAGAAGCTATCGTGTTAAATTTATCAATGGTTAATTGCTAATTGTGAATTGTTTTGTATCTTTGCACCCGAAATGAGTGGTTATGGCAAAACTGAAGCTATCGACAGAGTTTTTTTGCGATTATAAACTTATCGCTCTTCACACCCATTTGGAAGACTATCAGTTGGCGTATTTCTTAAATAAAACGCTACATTTGCAGTTGGCTAAGACAAAAGGGAAGGCTTGTTTGACGATGCCTTCGGGAGGACAGTTTTCTTATTATACTTGGGAGGACACCTCTGCGGATATTACTTGGCATTGTATAGCTAACAAACTGCAAGACACAAAAGCTCCTACCGCTGTGGTTACCCTTTTTGAAGAACTGCCACAGGTGCAATATTTGGTTGAGAACGAAAAGAAGGTGGATTACTTTTTGAAGATAGATACTGAAGGGCGGGTGGATATGCCGAAAATTTTAAATCGGCTTCGTGAAGTTCCTGCCACTACCGCACGAGAAATAGCAATTGATACCCTAGATAAAAAATATAAATTGATTTTTCAAGAATGTTAAATACAAAGAAAACAAAGATTGTAGCGACCTTAGGTCCAGCGACCGAGAGTCCTGAGGTGATAAGAGATATGATGGTTGCAGGGGTAAATGTATTCCGCATCAACTTCTCGCACGCCGATTACGACGATGTGCGCAACCGCGTGCAAATGATTCGCCAAATCAACGAAGAAAACGGCTTTCATACAGCTATCCTCGCTGACTTACAAGGTCCTAAGTTGCGAGTGGGGGTAATGGAAGACGACGCTACGGTATACCCTGGTGACCGAGTTACTTTCGTTACCGGAGAGCCCTTCGTAGGCAACAAAGAGCGTGTGTATATGAACTACAAAGAGTTTCCTACCGATGTGAACCCCGGAGAACGCATCTTGTTAGACGATGGGAAACTCATCTTTGAAGTAGAATCCACCAACCGCGAAGACGAGGTAGTAGCGGTAGTAGTGCAAGGCGGTCCGCTGAAATCTAAAAAGGGCGTGAACTTGCCTAACACCAAAGTTTCGCTTCCTGCGCTTACCGAAAAAGACGTGCGTGATGCCCTTTTTGCTATCACACAAGACGTAGACTGGTTTGCGCTCTCGTTTGTGCGTCACCCCGAAGACATTCAGGATTTAAAAGACCTCATCGAAGAAAATGCTGGACACCGCATTCCTATCATCGCTAAGATAGAAAAGCCAGAAGCCTTGGTGAATATCGATAAGATTATGGCGGCTTGCGACGGTATAATGGTGGCTCGTGGAGACCTTGGGGTAGAAATCCCAGCGGAAGAAGTGCCTCTTATCCAAAAGGAATTGGTGCGCAAGGCTAAATCACACCACATTCCGGTAATCATCGCTACCCAAATGATGGAAAGTATGATTTCGAGTTTGACACCTACCCGTGCTGAGGTAAACGACGTAGGAAACTCGGTAATGGACGGTGCTGATGCGGTGATGCTTTCAGGCGAAACTTCGGTAGGAAAATACCCTGTACAGGTAATCCAACAAATGACTCGCATTATCAAAAGTGTAGAGGATTCGAATTTGATACAAGTACCACTTGTTACACCTTTTATCCGTTCGTTGCGCTATGTAACTAACACTATCTGTTTTCACGCAGCCAAGATGGCGAACGACACCAATGCCAAAGTGATTACTTCGCTTACAAACAGTGGGTATGCTGCTTTCCGCATTTCGTCGTACCGACCTAATTCGCACATTCTCATCTTTACTGCCAACAAGCGTATCCTCACCCAGTTGAACCTCTTGTGGGGGGTAACTACTTTCTACTACGACCGCTTTGTCTCTACTGATGAGCTTATTGAAGACATTAACCACATTGCCAACGAAAAAGGCTACGTGGATATGGGTGATATAATGATAAGTCTCGTGTCGATGCCAATGCAAGGCAAGGGAATGGTAAACACTTTGCGCGTATCGGAAATCGACTCGTGTGCGGTGAATTTTGAGAAGAAAAAGAAGAAATAATTTTAGAGGGTTAATATTTGAGAAAGGTCGTTTGGCAAGGTGCTGAACGACTTTTCTTATTATTGGTTGCAGTACGACAGGCGATTACTTGGGTGAGCTGGACTGGTTATACGAGGATGAAGGCAGACAACTAATTGTTAAATTGATAAATTTGCTTTATCTTTGCACCCAAAGAGGAACAGATATGCAGTTTTTTGGTGTGGGATAATAGCCGATTTGGACAATAATCTAAGAGCTAAAACTAACGACTAATAACAAATACTATGATAAAGAAAATATTTATTTTTACAAGTCTGCTATTAGCAATGGCTTGTAGCGACAAAAAAGAGAAAGAAATAGCAGCGATTCCGATGGACTTTGGTTGGATACGCCTTGATTCGCTCTTTATGAAAACTCCCGATGCAAAAATGGGTGAGTTAAGTGCACAGTATCCTTATTTTTTTACTCAGAGCGTTACTCCCGAAGAGTGGTGTGAGATACGAAAGGGTTCTATCTTCCCTGATATTCCTGCTTTTGCGAATTTGCATTATGCCGATTTATACGGAGAAATTGAAAAGAGTGTAGGTACACTTTCTGCTGAGAAGAAAGAGATTAGGAACTTGTTTCAGCATATTAAGTACTATTTCCCCAAGTTTGAGCCACCTAAGGTTGTGATGCTCATCAGTAGGGTAGCTTATGAAACCCGAGTGATTTATGCCGATAGCCTCTTACTTATCGGTACAGATAATTACTTAGGAACTCAACACAAATACTACCAAGATATGGATAAATACATCAGTGCTGATTTAGACAAGAAAAACCTTGTGATAGATGTAGCTGATGCTTTTGCCGATAAACTCGTACCTCGTGGGATACACCTCACTTTCTTGGACAATATGATTTACGAGGGCAAGAAGCTCTATTTAGAAAGCGAGTTATTACCCAAAAAAACACCCGCTGACCTTTTGCGGTATGATGCGAAGAAGTATGCTTGGGCTGAGGCAAACGAAGCTGAGATATGGCGTTATTTTATAGAAAAAGAATTGCTGTATCAAACAGATAAGAAACTACTCACCCGTTTTTTGTATCCAGCGCCTTTCTATAAGTTTTACTTAGAATTAGACAACGAATCACCAGGACAAATAGGTAGATTTATAGGGTTACGCATAGTACAAGCCTATGCTAAAAATCACAAAGAGGAATCTATGTTGAAAATCTTAGCAATGAAACCCGATGAGCTCTTTAAGCAATCACTCTATAAACCTGATAAGAATTAAAAGCGAGTTACGCACGCAATTTAATTTAGAAATTAGCAGATTAGTAGATTAGCAAATGTTTTGATTAGCTAACATCTTTTTACTTTGGAGAAATGAAAATTCTAAACACACAACAAATGCGCGAAGCTGATGCGCATACTATCTCTGCTGAAGGTATCACCTCGTGGCAACTGATGGAGCGCGCCGCAACCAAACTCTTTGAGTGGATAAAAGAACACCTCCCCAAAGAGCGAACTGTTACTGTATTGGCAGGTACGGGAAACAACGGAGGAGATGGTCTCGCTTTGGCGCGTATGCTCATAGCTGATGGTTGGCAAGTGAATATTTA
The DNA here is from genome assembly GCF_000271925.1 of Capnocytophaga sp. oral taxon 412 str. F0487. Lineage (NCBI taxonomy): Bacteria > Pseudomonadati > Bacteroidota > Flavobacteriia > Flavobacteriales > Flavobacteriaceae > Capnocytophaga > Capnocytophaga sp. oral taxon 412. The sequence goes on from NZ_AJZR01000028.1 coordinate 33,576, forward strand.
TCTACTTTGTTTCAGCGAACACCTATCGCCCGATTGTCAGCAGAATAAAGAGCTCTTAAAAGCACAAGGAATTGCGATTGCCAAAATACGAGCCGAACAAGTAAATAATATTACGTTTGGTAAGATAGTGATAGATGCTGTTTTTGGCATTGGACTCAACCGTCCAGCTCCTAAATGGGTACAACAAATATTTCGGAATTTAAACGACTCTAACAGCTATATATTAAGTGTAGATATGCCCTCGGGTCTTTCTACCGAACGCATTCTGTCTCCCCAGGAGATTTGGGTACACCCTCACCAAGTGCTCACTTTTCAAGCCCCAAAATTGCCTTTCTTCTTTCCCTCCACAGGTTGCTATATCCGTAAGTGGGAAGTACTCAACATAGGTTTGGACGAGCATTTTTTAAAGACTCTTCACCCAGATTTCTACTATCTCGAATCCGATATACAGCAATTACAACGACGACGAGCCAAATTTTCGCACAAGGGTACTTATGGGCACGCGTTGCTTGTCGGGGGAAGTTATGGTAAAATAGGGGCAGTAGTGCTTAGCGGAACAGCCGTATTGCGCGCAGGGGCAGGTCTGCTTACCGTTGCAATTCCCCAATGTGGTTATAATATACTGCAAACTGCTCTGCCCGAGGCGATGGTACTCACCTGTGAGGAAGAAAAACACTATAAGACAGCAGAGATTCCTTTTACACCCTCTGCCATAGGTGTGGGTATCGGTTGGGGTACGCATCCCGAAACCGCCTCAGCACTCTTTGGTCTTTTTCAGCAGTACCCCGATATTCCTTTTGTAATAGACGCCGATGCGCTGAATATTCTCGCTCAACATCCTGAACAATTAAAAAACCTTCCCAAAAATGCAATTCTCACACCACACCCCAAGGAATTAGAGCGTCTTATAGGTAAGTGGGACGACGACCTGCACAAGCTCACCAAAGCTAAAGCCTTTGCTAAAGAGTACAAAGTAATACTTCTCATCAAAGGAGCCTACACGATGATAACCGATGGAGAAAAGTATTGGATAAATTCCACTGGAAATGCAGGAATGGCAACGGCAGGTAGTGGCGATGTGCTTACCGGAATGCTTACGGGCTTACGAGCTCAGGGTTATAGTGCGGTAGAAGCTGCTTGCTTAGGTGTTTTTTTGCACGGTTTACAAGGTGACCGTGCAGCAAAAAAAATGGGTATGGAACGCCTTATTGCACGCGACCTTTTATAGTCTTGGCACGGTTTTTGTCTATATGTTAGCAGTTTATCATTAAAAACTCACAAATAATGAAAAGACTTATCCTAAGTATGGCAGTAATAGCAACGTTTCTCACCAGTTGTGGCAACAGCAAAAATGCTGTGAGTTACACTCCCGCTGAGAACTATTTTGTCAATAATACTTTCCAGAATACAAAAGTAGAAACTTTAAAAATCGACTCACAAGCTGATTTTGACCGTATCTTTGGAGGTGCTACTACTATGACGGCGCGCCCCACCGCTATTGATTTCAGCAAACAGAGCGTTTTAGCTATTGTGGCTCCAGCTAGCAATAAGGAAGTAAAAATAGTGGTAAAAGCCTTAGAAACCACACTTACAGGTGGTATTTTGGTAAAATATACCATAGATGAAGGTAAAGATTTAGGCTATACAGCCCAGTCTTCTGAAATACTTATCGTAAACAAAACTGATAAAGAAGTAGAGTTTAGAGAAGTATTTTAAACCATAGAAAAATCCCATCGCTATTATTTTATATAACAATAGGGGAGACAGTTTACATAAACTGTCTCCCCTCTCTTTTTGATTAATATCAGTCGGATATAACCAAATACTATTTCCTCTTTTATATCGCTATACTCCCCTCTTTACGACCCTTGCATCTGCGAGAACTTACGCTATTTTAAAGCGTATAAATATAACTAAAATTGATGACAGCGTGGTAACGAGTAATGTAGTTACCTTTGTTCCAAAAAGAGCCTCCTATTTCGCCAAAAATTGCTAATTTGCTATGATCGGAAGCGTATAAATCTATTCCTCCAAAAAGATGATAACCGAGATTGGCAGTACCTCCTATCCAACCTTTGTTGTTCACATCCTGAGTTTTAAATTCTCGCCACAAAGGAGCGCTGAGATGAAGTCCGGCACCTGTAACAATACCAATATTAGGGCTCACAGGAGTAACCACAGCTAATCTCAAGGGCACATCAAGGGTAGAGACTCTGAGCATTGCGTAGTTACTTTCACTTTGCTGAAAACTTCCTTGTGAAAACTCGCTGACTCCAAACCCCATTTCAAAGCGGAAGTTTTTTTCAGGAGAGTAGAGCACTCGCATTTGTCCGCGTAGCAAATCACCTCTCATTTGGAAATCACTGCTCACCATTTCAGCAAGCCCTAATCCTGCATCGAATTCACAAGACCATTTCGCATACGGAATGCTATCTTTAGCGGTTCCTTTTTCTTGGCTAAAAGCACTAACAGTAGCGCATAATAACAGGGATAATAATAACTTTTTCATTTGTTTTTTATTTAGGTGTTAGTACTGTTTTTATTTTCCAAATAGATAGTACAATAAGCAGTAATAGGGCAGTAATGCCTATTACTGAGGGCTCATAGAAAATATGGGTAATGAGCAGGAGTACAGCTACTATAAGGATAAATTTGTACATTTAGGTTAGAGTTTTAGAGGTTAAATAACTTTGCCAAAGTGTGAAACTTTGGCAAAGTGTGGTGATGCAAAAATAATCTTGAAACTTTTTATACAGTTTATTTATTTTTATCTCATTTGTGCATAATAAGGAATATTATTCTCTGGGGTATTAGCACTTTGTAAGGTATAAGCAGGATTGGTATAACGTCCGATTCTTTTAGAAAGTTTGGTTACATAAAAACCATCAGAGGCTATATTTGCGAAATAATCCATAGCAGACCGTGCTCTTTGTAAAACTGTACTATTAGCAGGAGCCTGCCATTGAGCAGATAAAGTATTTTCTGCTTTATTCTTGAGATAAAGACGTTTGTTTCTTAACTCATAATCAAAAGTTGCTGTGTAATACGCTTCTGTTCCACTAAAGTTATAACCTAAAGCTACAAGACATTTTGTGCCTTGAAAAACTAATTGTGTTCTTGTGAAATCGGTAGTGCTATTTACTTTTAAGACATTTTCATAGAAAGGAGTACTTGTAATATTTGTATATTTTTTCATTTCATCTGTAAGTAAGATGAATGCTACTATTTTTGTATTAACATCTTTATAATCATCTGTAACAAATACATCAGGAGGTGTTAATGAAAAATATACTTCTGCCGTTACCCCGTCTACGGTGGCTTTATAGGTAGGAGGGGTGGTACTATCATCACGGGTTAGTTCAGTAAACTTCTTGCCTTGTATAGTAAGGGCAGGTTTAAAGGCTACTCCTGTTTTAGTAGCCATTGTCGAAGCTAATGAGGGTGTATTAGAGTTGAGAGGTGCTACCCCTATAAGCCCGTTTTGCATACCAATTTCATAATCAGTACTAGTGCCATTAGCAGTTACTTTCATATAATAATTAGACATATTCTCAACCAAGGTACTGAGATTACTTGAAAGCGTAGTAATGTCTGTCCAATCTTGTGCTGTAGCGGGTTCGAAATATACAAACTGCTCAGTAGATTTGCGCTGGGTTTTGAATTTAAGTTTGTTCCCCTCTTTACCATAATAAATAAATTCGAATTCCCCTGCATACCCTTTACCTCGTATTCCTTGCATTGCATCTGCTAATTCGTGAATATAATTTTTAGTGGTGAAAGCAAGCATAGTACCTTGTCCCTCTTGTATTTCATATTTACTGGTGGTAGGAGAGATTGTACTACTATTGAAATCGGATACCATTGTTACAAGACCTTCGGGGGTAAACTTCATCAAAAAATGGTAGCCACCAAATACGCCTTCTTTAGTAAAATAGGTAAGTTTCCAGCCTTGCTGAGCAGTAGTAAGTTCTTTACGCAATTCGGCTTGACTTTCTTCAAAACGTTCCGAAGGGTTCTTGTCGAACAAGCTATCGGGTTCGTTCTTTTGGCAAGCAACCAGTGTTGCCAATACTATTAGTGTGAATATTATCTTTTTCATCGTTCATCAGGTTTTTATTGTAATACAGAAAGCATTTGTTCTTCTACTTTGGCTTGTAGTGCGTAAAAGTCTATATTCCATTCGCTTTTAAAATAGGCTACTACAAATTCTTCTTTCTTGCGAATAGCTTCTTTAGCCTTGGTATCTGTAATAGCCTCTACTTTAGCATCCCAAGCAGTTTTGCTCATCCCAAGCATTGTAGAGGTCATTTCGGCAAAGTCTTCTACATCATTGGCTCTAGCATAATTGGTAATAAAGCCCAACTCGTTAGCTTCATCATTTCTATAGTTTGCCCAAACGGAGGTATAGTTGGGGGTTATTTTGCCAAACTCAGTAGAATAGGGTTTTTTCTGGTTGATAATATGGCAATACTCGTGCTGAATGGTATGAAAATACCGGCGAGTGCCAACGTGATTGGTAAGGTCGAGCTGGTCGACATTAAAAAGAGTAATTTTCATACCACTATCGGCAAAACCAAGAGTAATTGTACCGTTTTCATTAACGTTATAACCTCCTACCAATGAAATTTGTCTTGGAGCCACTTCTTTTATAAAGTTAGCTCCTGCTATTTCGGAATAGCTATCTATCCAAACCTTTTTAACTACTTCAAGCATAGGTTTTATCTTGCTTTCGGTAGGGGGATATAGAAACTTGTTAAACTCGAAATCGGAATCTTTCCAGTTGTAAGTAACTATAATGTTATAAGGTTTTTGGAAATTGTTGTATATATAAGTATCCAATTCAGTTTGAGCTGTTACTTTGGTTTTAAGCACACTTTTATCACTAAGTGTCTCTTTTCTGTTGCAAGCCACTAACAAGAGAGTGAACATTGCTATAAAGTATATCTTTTTCATACAATTGTCAATTGTTAAATTATTAATTGATACTTGTTTTTTTTATCTTGGATTAGGAGTAATACCTGCAGCCAAGGCGTCTTCGGGTATTTGCAACTCACGACGCAAATCGCCTTTGTTGAGTTCTAAGGTTTGGTTCCCCTTTTGGTGAATTACTTTTAAACCAAAACGTTTAATATCGAACCAGCGCAATCCTTCGAAAACAAATTCTATACGGCGCAAATCGAGCAGACATTGCAACATTTGGCGCTGAGGAGTGGTAAGTGTATAAGCAGGAGAGAGCTCAGTACCTTTTCCGTTGTATTTGGTATTAAGAGCTGTTTCGGTAATGTTACTTACATCGAGTGTTTCCCCTGTTTTAAAAGGTAAATACACTTTTAGGTCTTCGATAAACTTAGCTGTTTGCCCTGTCATTACATAGGCTTCCATACGGTTAAGCAGGGCTTCGTCATAAAGCAAGAGAGTAGCCATTCCGTAGGGGTAACCTGTACCTGCTGAAACGTTGTCTACTTTAAAATATTCTTGATATTTAGGAATATTCTGTACATTCTCATTACCTCCTTGGAAATCATATGCCCAAGGCATATTAAGTGGGTGTAAGCTTCTTTGCGACAAATAGACAGATAAAGTAGCCGTCATCCCGTATTTATTACGACTAAGGTTTCTTTGATATTTGGAAGAGGCTCCTGTAATCAAAGCGTTGGAAGGCTCACTGGTACTACTGTATTGCGCCTGACGTTGCAAAGTGGTAAGGGTATTTATCTTGTTTATATCGCGTACTTTGGCAGCAGGATTACTACCAAGAGCTTCATTGGCGTGTGCAATAACTTTAGCCCATTCTCCTTTTACTAAGTAGAAACGAGTAGCAAAAATATGAGCAGCTTCTTTGGTAAAGTGGAATTTGGGCTTGCTATACGAGGTATTATCGATAAGAGGTAAGCCCTCTTCGAGGTCTTTTTCGATAGCCTTATAGTATTCTTCTACCGACAAGCGTGTGTACTTAGCAAATACTACTTTCTCGGCAGCGGTTACATAAGGTAATCCTAAATCGGAAGAGGCGGTAGCAGGGTTGTAGGGCTTACACCACAACAGCCCCAACATAAAATGGGCGTAAGCGCGTGCTACGAGTGCTTCTCCTTTGAGGTAATTAAGAGAGGAACCTCCACCTAGTTTTTCTACGGCTTCTAAGGCGTGGTTAGCAGAGGCTATGGCACCCCAAGCTGCCTTCCAATAGAAAGTAGGAGCATCCCATCGGGTTTCTTTGCTATCTTTCCACTGGTAGAGTTCTGTGTTTAAGATAGAAGTTTCGGTAAGACTTATTTTATCACCTGCATTATCACTCATTGTTTCGGCAATATCCATATACAAAGCATCAGGATAGGCACTTACCAAGAGTTCTTGTACTTTTTCGGGAGTATCGATTTCGGTACGAGTATCAGGGACTTCGTCTAAGAATTTATCACAAGAAGCGAATAGTAATCCTATGGCTACTATTCTTGTGGTGGTATATAGTATATTTTTCATCGGTGTATTCATTTTTAGATTCCTAAATTGATAGTAAATGTATATTGAGCACTTACAGGATAGGCAACCCCACCAGTGCGGAAGAACTCGGGGTCTTGCCCGTTGAGGTCTTTATGGGCATAAATCAAGAACGGATTGGTGGCTTGTAAGCGCAAGGTAAGATTGTTTACGTGCAAGGCATCTAATACGTCTTTGGCAAAAGTATAAGAAAGACTCATACTTTTCATACGAATGAAAGAGCCATCTACTACACGGGCAGTAGAATGGTTGTAGGCATTGTACACGCGACGCAAAGTATCTTCTCCCACCTCATTCAGAGTGAATTTAGAAGGAATAGAAGGTATATTAGTTATTTTTTCGTCACCTGTTCTTACCCATCGGTTTTTCATTTCCTTAGGGAATACACTGAGGTCGTTGTAATCTACAGTATATTGGTCTGCTTTGCGTATTTTGTTACCAGCTGAAGCCGTAATCAAAAAGCTGAATTCCCAATTTTTATATTTGAAAGTATTGGAGAGCCCAGCGGTGAGATTAGGTTCTACCGCTCCTTCTTTTTTGAGATAAGAAAGGATATCTTGACGATTTTGGAAATCAATATCTGCATAATCGGTACTGCCATTGCGCAAGTTAAACACAGGGAGACCTTTATCATTTAACCCTCTGAAATCATAAGAATACAAAGTGTTGCGGGCACCTCCTACTACATTTCCTCCTACTTCGCGCACTAAGTTAAATACATTAGGCTTGTATAGAAGGCTTGTAATTTCTTGGTTGAAATAAGCGAAATTGATACCTGTATTCCAGCTAAAATCATCAGTTTTAATGTTTTTAGTATCCAAAGCGAGTTCAATACCTTTTGTTACCATTGTGGCATTGTTGGCTAATTTGATAATTTCACCACCAATACCTGAGGTGCGAACATAGTCAATTAGGTCTTTAGAGTTCTTTTGATAAAGGTCTAATGACAAGTTGATACGGTTTTTAAACAAGCCGAGTTCTATACCTACGTTAGTTTCGTATACTTTTTCCCAAGTAAGTTCACTGTTTTGTAGGGACTTAATAGCAATCATACTTTCTCTATCGGCAGAGTTATAACGATTGGCAATACTATTTTCGAAGATAGCCAAAGCGTTGCTAGCAGCTCCTAACCCAGCGATAAGTCCGTAGCTAAGGCGGAAAGCAAGGTTTGAGATGGTGTTATTATCTTCGAGGAATTTCTCGTTGGAAGCGTTCCAACGGGCACTTGCATTCCAAGTAGGTAACCAGCGAGCAGAGCGACTACGCCCTAATTGGTTAGAACCTTCATAGTTCAGTGTACCAGCAAAAACATAGCGGTTATCATAGGTATAGGTACCTTGCAAGAAGAAAGCTATACCACGCTCTTTGGTGTATGATTTGCCAAAATAAGGAGTATTTTCTTGTATCGCTTTTTGAATAATGCGATAATCGGTAAAGGCGGTTCCTCCACGTGCAAACTGATAGCCATATCCGTTGAAGAAAGAGTTGTCGCGGTCGGTATGGCGATACTCTTGTCCTAAGAATACTTTTAGGTCGTGTACGTCTTTAAACAAGCGTTTGTACTCTAAGGCATTGCGGAAGTAATAACTTTGCAAGTTGTTTTCAGTGCGTTTGTATATACCTCCATTAGGCAATGCTACTTGAGGAAGGGCATCAGGGTCGGCAGGATCAGTAAATAAGAAAGGATTGGCTTTGGTTACAACAGTAGTCTGATTGGCGCGGTAAGCCCCTGCTACGTTAGAATCTTCTCTCATAGAGTGCTCGTTTGAACTCTTTACGTGGCGTACAGAGCCAAGGAAATTATACTTCAATCCTTTGGCGAGTTTTACTTCTAAGTCACCTTGAATTTTATACTCAAGCACATTCAAATCCATATAGTTATTGGCGAGCTCGTGCAAGATATTCATAGGAGCATAGTTATAACGGTAAAACTCGTACTTACCATCATCGCCATAAGGTCGCAAAGCACGAGTGGTGTTAAGCGCATAGCTAAAAGGGTTGATATCAAAATCACGTTCATAACTTCCTGTTACGGCATTAGTAGCACGGCTATAGGTACCAGGAGCTTTTTGGGTACGGATAGAGCCTTGTGTAAGCACCCCTATCTTTACGCTGGGTGAAAGCGTATAGGTGGTTTTGAGGTTACCAGTTACACGGTGCACACGGTCAGCAATTGTCCAACCGGGGTCTACAAAGAAACCTACTGAACCATATACCGTTGCATTTTCACCCCCACCTGAAAGGCTCACCGTATGGTTTTGAGTGAGCGACGGACGGAAGAGCGTTTTAAACCAATCAGTATTGGCGTATTCATATTTGCGCAAGAAAGCAACCCGTGCTGCATCGGTATTTTCGAGTAAGAAAGTGCCTGTAGCGGGATTAAAGGTATCGATAGCACGATACATTATATTGTAAGCCCCACCGTAACGCGCTTGGGTATGAGAAGAAAGCGAGAAGTAGCCTTTGCGTTCCAACTCTTGATATACGTCCATTGTTTCTTGAGAGTTCATAATGTCGTACTGATTATAGTTAGGAATCATACGTACGGACTCTTCTAATTGGTAGTTTATCTGTGTTTTTACGTTTTTCTTACCACTTTTGGTAGTGATAATCACGGCACCGTTTAGAGCACGTGCTCCATAGAGAGAAAGAGCTGAGGCGTCTTTGAGGATTTCGATACTCTCAATATCGTTCGCATTGATACCAGAGATAGCCGAACTCACCAAAGTAGAAGCATCACCAGAGGCGAGCTGTTCGAAGGTTAGCGGTACTACCTCTTCTTGTACAGCACCATCTACTACCCATAGCGGTTTGGTATCGCCGAAGATAGATGAGCCCCCGCGAATGGTAATTTTAGGTGAAGTACCAAAAGTACCAGAGATGTTCTGCACGTTTACCCCTGCGGCACGACCTTCGATCATACGACCTACATCGACTACGCCGTCCATTTTGATATTGTCGGCTTTGAGGGTTTGAGCATTACCCGTAAACTTAGAACGGTCGAACTCTTGGTAACCAGTAACGACTACCCCTTTAAGTTCAGTTACGTTCTCTTTAAGGACAACGTTAATCACTTTGGCAGTACCTACTACTTTCTCTACTAAGGCGCTCCCCAGCTGAGAAAAGACTAATACGGCGCTGTCATTGGGTACTTTAATGGAGTATTTGCCATCGAAATCGGTGGCGACCCCGTGAGAAGTACCTTTTACCTGTACTGAGGCACCGGGTAGTGGAGTGCCTGCTTCATCTTTTACTACCCCTGTTACGGTGCGTTCTTGGGCAAAGGCAACACCAAAGAACAGCACAGTGCATAACAGTGCATACATCAATTTTTCTTTCATCGCTATTATATTATTTCGTTCAATTAATTTTGCAAAGGTTCAGAAAAAAAAATTATAAAAGCAAATTTTATGGGTAATTTTTTTCTATGTTAAATAACCAAATGTGTATAATTTCCTGATGCTATTTTTTGAATAAAACAAGTGCATTTTCTGAAAATACCCTATTTTTTTTCATCATTTCGCTGAATTCTTTGCAATATTTTCAGAGAATCGCCAAAAACATTGCGTTTTTTTCAGTTTTTTACATATTATTTTGCAAAATACTTATTTTCAAGTATATAGAGGCTTATAATTCGCTTTTAAGTGCTATTTATTAGACTGTAACTTTCTGTGAAATTTAACTTTTTTTAACATTTTAGAGTATTGTTCTTTTATTGAAATTGAAGTGTTTTTAGGCTAATGAGAATTTGAGTAATTAGTAAATTAGGTGTGAACCGCACGGGCGGAAGAAAATTAGGAAATAAGAGAATTAGAAAATTAGGAAATGAGGAAAAGAGGTACGAGTCGCACGGGCAATTTTTTGGAGCATCAACTTTGGCAAAGTTTTAAACTTTGCCAAAGTTTGAGATGAAAAAGCGATGCGTTGGGGCTGTTAGGGGCATTCGGAAGGAAACGGAAAAGTTCGGAAGAGAGTTGAGAGGGGTTTTGATGAAAAAAGGGTGTAAGGAGGGTGGGGTTAGCTTATAGAGAGCTTATAGGAAGCTTATACGAATCTTGGACGATTGGTATAGAAAGGGTGTATAAATAATTGATTAATAGCTTAATACAACAA